>NZ_VOYP01000031.1:0-36495 GCF_013420235.1 Acinetobacter sp. YH01022
CATAGCAAGAGTGAACCACCTGATCCCTTCCCGAACTCAGAAGTGAAACCTCTTAGCGCTGATGGTAGTGTGGGATTACCCATGTGAGAGTAAGTCATCGCCAGCTCATTATTCCTTAAAAAGCCCCTGCATAAAGCAGGGGCTTTTTTTTTGCGGGGAAATATAAGCAATAAAAAAAACCAGCAAATGCTGGTTTTAAGATCGGAATTTTTGCAAATTTTAAGCAAAAATATTACATGCTGCAGAGGTTAGTACCCAAAGAATTGCGATCGCAACGACAGGCTCAACAATCTTTGCCCAGGTTGGGGTGTTTACAACTGAAACTTCTTCAACATCATGCTGCTGGATATTCTGGTGAACCATTTGACTAAACTCCTTCATTGTTGAGTCTAATGATATATCTTCTTGCTCAATTGGTTTAGAGCCTTTTAATTCTGTTAGATCATTTGTTGACCAAACCCAATCGGAAGCCTGGCCAGATAAGTGTTCAATCTGTCCTAAGATCAGTTCACGTAAACCTCTGATATTCAGGTTTCCAATATCATTAAGCTGTTTTAATTCTGCCAATTGTAATTTTAATATTTCAGTTACTGTTGGTTCTAATTCATTTTTAGGCAGAGTGGACTGATTTTTTGAAGATGTTGTAAGATGTCGCGCAACCTCTTGAATAAAAAGATCATCGGCTGAAGAAATCTCCTGATAAACTTTTTTATCGTCAGTTCGCCAAAGTGAAATGAGTTTACCTAATACCAGTGCATTAATTTCTAACAGATATGTTTTTCGATCTTCTCTAGAATAGTGTTCGAGAAGCTGAGGCTTTTGATTGTTAATCTGCTCAGCAAAATATTGTACTAAATCAAAAGCCATTCACTTGCTCCATCTTATTTTAATCTAATAACCGTAGGCTCGGTTTTTTCTTAGGTTGTTCAGTTTCTTCTGAAGTTGTAGTTGATTTTAAAGTATCTTCAGCAATTTGGGTACCTTCATATTCACTTGGATCAAAGAATAACCCTTGTCCATTTTCACGTGCATAAAGACCCAGCACTGCATTTAAGGGTACATAGATGTCACGTGAAACGCCACCAAAACGCGCAGAGAAGGTGATTGCATTATTGCTCATATGTAGTTTATGCACTGCGTGAGGAACGATATTTAAAACAATTTGACCATCTTGAATAAACTGTTCTGGCACCATGGTATTAGGCTGGGTGGCATCCACCAATAAATATGGGGTCAGGTTATTGTCACAAATCCATTCATAGATAGCGCGCGCTAAATAAGGTCGGGTAGGCGTGAGATTCAATTCTTGTTCAGACATGGTTGTACTCGATTAATTTGCTAAAAATTCGCTGTAGCGGTTTTTTTCCTGCATGGTTAAAGATTTGATGAATGCAGGTCGACTAAAAATTCGTTGACAATATAAGTGAATAGGACGGCAATGCTGTTTAGGCAACTCGATG
Organism: Acinetobacter sp. YH01022; assembly: GCF_013420235.1. Lineage (NCBI taxonomy): Bacteria > Pseudomonadati > Pseudomonadota > Gammaproteobacteria > Moraxellales > Moraxellaceae > Acinetobacter > Acinetobacter sp. YH01022. The sequence continues at coordinate 1,461 of NZ_VOYP01000031.1, forward strand.
CCCATCGCCTTTAACCGTATAAAAATAGGTGCCAGCATACAATCTAAAATTGTAAAATTTTCAGACATAAAATAGGGGAAATGCTGAAAAAGAGGTGTAAGAGAAATCAGGGTATCTCTGAGTTGCTTTTGAGCTTTCGCTTTCTCTTGTTCATTCAGGGTATCTGGATGTCGCAGCATGATATCTGCCAGTTTTAACCAGTCCTGTTCAAAACGCCAGATATATTGACGTTGCTCTGCTCGTGGCATTGGTGCATCGGCATAGAGTTTGTTCTGACGGTAGCGATCGTCTAGATATTCAGAAATAATGCTGGAATTAAATAATTTTAAATCATTTTCAATCAGCATGGGGAGTTGATTATAGGGATTGAGACTGGCCAGATCCTCATCGTCTTCATCTACAATAATTAGATTATATTTGATTTGCTTCTCTGCAAGTACATAGCGTATCCAGTGTGAGCGAAAGTCATCCGCATGACTGTAAAGCGTGATTCCTTGTAGATGTGCATTTTCGATTGACATAATCCGAAACAATGATAAATGAATGGAATAGGATACTAAAATTCAAGCTAAAAAGCACGAAGCATAAAAGTGCAATTGGGGTTAAGATAAAAAGATGATAAGAAAAAATAACTGGAGGAAAACAAGATGCTGATCAAACTGGCGATAATCTTACTGTTTATCTTGATTGGTCTTGCGAATTATTATCTCACCAAATCTTTCTGGTGTCATGAAGGCGTGTGGGGTAAGGATGTGCATGAACAGTAAGATGAAATATTTATCCGGATTAAAATTTAAGTCCCATAAAAAACCCTGGATAATCCAGGGTTTTTTGTCCGATTCGGTAAACGAATTAACGTTTAGAGAATTGAGGACGTTTACGAGCTTTACGTAAACCAAGTTTCTTACGTTCAACTTCACGAGCATCACGAGTAACGAAACCAGCTTGACGAAGAGCAGGTTTTAAAGTTTCGTCAGCAGCGATCAATGCACGAGTAATACCGTGACGGATAGCGCCAGCTTGACCACCAATACCACCACCAGCAACAGTGATATAAAGGTCATATTTTTCAGTAGCTTCTAGAAGCTCTAAAGGTTGACGAACAACCATACGAGCAGTTTCGCGACCGAAGTACTGTTCAAGAGTACGGTTGTTGATTACGAGTTTACCAGTACCAGCTGATAGGAAAACACGTGCAGTTGCGGTCTTACGGCGACCTGTACCATAGTTAGTAGCCATGTGCTGTATCCCTTAGATGTCCAAAACTTGTGGCTGTTGAGCAGTATGTGGATGCTCAGTACCAGCGTACACTTTCATTTTTTTGATCATTGCATAACCAAGAGGACCTTTTGGCAACATGCCTTTTACAGCGCGTTGGAAAATTTCTTCTGGTTTGTGAGCAACTAATTTCTCGAAATTAGTTTCACGAATACCACCAGGGAAACCAGTATGGCGATAATATTTCTTATCAAGTGATTTTTTACCAGTCACTTGAACTTGTTCAGCATTGATCACAACGATGTAATCGCCAGTGTCAACGTGAGGAGTATAAGAAGTTTTATGCTTACCGCGTAAACGACGAGCGATTTCAGTCGCAAGACGACCTAAAGTTTTGCCAGAAGCATCAACAACGTACCAGTCGTGTTGAACTTCAGCTGGCTTAGCGCTGAGAGTTTTCATTAAACCACTACCTATTATAGTTGGTTTGGACGGTGGAATCTGTCCAAACAAAAGGAGACCGAATTCTACCTGAAAGTCAGTAGAACCACAATGAAAATATAAAATTTCAAGCGCTATATTTTAAAAGAACAAGGATGAAAATGGAAGTGTTGGGGAATCTAAAACGGGTGATCGGTAAATGAAGATAAAAATATTGGCTTGTAGTTCTGCAACTGTAAAGTTTGCATGTTCTGCTTAAAAGCAATAGATACGATTTTATAGACTTGAGGACTTGTACCATTCAATATTTGGGTATTTGGGATAAGCGATGATGAAAATTTAAAATTTTGTTTTTATTGAAATATTAAAGTGAAAAATATCGATGTATTGCTAATTACCAGTTGTTTTGTTGATTAAACTAGTTGGTCTATATGTGGTTTTGCGCAGCTTCAGCTTTCTTGTTTAGCATTCGCGTTATAATGTTGAATATTGAGCTTGCTTGGATAAATTATGATTCCTTTATATGTTACGAGTGGTGAACCTGCTGGTATTGGTCCAGATATTTGTTTAAGTTTGGCGGATCGTGTTGATGAACGTCCGATTGTGGTACTAGCCGATATTCATTTATTAAAGCAACGTGCCGAATTATTAAAGAAAGAGATTGAACTAATTGAATATCAAGGACAATTAGAATCTTCAGCTCAAGGGCAGCTTTATGTCGAACATGTGCCCTTAAATACAGAAGTGGTTTTGGGGCAACTGAATGCCCAAAATGCAGCATATGTGCTGGAACAATTACGTCGTTCTGCAGATTACGCCATGACAGGCAAAAGTGTCGGTGTAGCCACCGCGCCCGTACAGAAATCCATTATCAATGAAGCGGGTATCCATTTTAGTGGTCATACTGAGTATTATCAGGAATTTGCGGGTGTCGATCGGGTGGTGATGATGCTGGCCACCAAGACTTTAAGGGTGGCACTGGTGACTACGCATCTGGCTTTACGTGATGTGCCTGATGCGATTACGCCTGAGCGCCTGCATCAGGTGATTGATATCTTAATCCACGATTTAAAAACCAAATTCAGGATTGATCATCCGCATATTTTGGTGTGTGGTTTAAATCCGCATGCTGGGGAAGATGGTTATTTGGGGATGGAAGAAATTGAGGTGATTAATCCTGTGCTGGAAACTTATCGTGCGCAAGGGATCAATATGAGCCTGAGTTTGCCTGCCGATACGCTATTTACCCCGGACAATTTAAAAGATGCCGATGCTGTATTGGCGATGTATCACGATCAGGGCTTACCTGTGTTAAAATCACAGGGTTTTGGTGAAGCCATCAATATTACTTTGGGCTTACCGTTTATCCGAACTTCTGTCGATCATGGCACAGCACTCTCCCTTGCAGGTACAGGTCTGGCAAAAAGCTCGAGCTTGTATGTGGCTGTGGATTTGGCGCTCGAACTTGCGCTTCAGTGATCTTGTCTTTATTACACGTTGGAAATGTTTATGTATCAGATTAATGCCTTAAACCCCAAACACGAAGGGCATCATACGCGTAAGCGTTTTGGGCAAAACTTCTTACATGACCAACGTGTCATTGCGAAAATTGTACGTTCGGTGAACCCGCGTTCGGGCGATAACATTGTTGAAATTGGCCCGGGTCTTGCAGCTTTAACCTCACCTTTAATTGGTGAATGTGATGCCTTAACTGTAGTTGAACTTGACCGTGACTTGGCGGCTGGTTTACCAGGCCGTGTGCCGCATCCTGAGCGTTTAACCATTGTTGAAACGGATGCCTTGAAATATGACTTTACTGAGTTGTTTCAAGAAGGCCGTCCGCTACGTGTGGTTGGTAACCTGCCATACAACATTTCAACACCGCTTCTGTTCCATCTCCTGGAATTTGGTGACAAAGTTAAAGACATGCACTTCATGCTGCAAAAAGAAGTGGTTGACCGTATTACCGCCTCACCCAATACCAAAGAATATGGCCGTTTGTCGGTGATGATCCAGTATTACTGCAAACCGACTTTCCTGTTTGAAGTTCCACCGGGATCATTTAATCCACCACCAAAAGTCACTTCTGCCGTCTTTCGTCTGGAGCCTTATGCTGTTAAACCGATTGTGGCGAAAAATGAAAAAGCCTTGGCCCGTCTGGTGTCCCATGTCTTTACCCAGCGTCGTAAAACTTTACGCAATAGTTTAAAAGGTATGCTGGTTGAAGAGGGATTTGAGAAAGCAGGTGTTGATCCGATGGCGCGCCCCGAGACTTTAACGCTGGCTCAATTTGTAGCATTAGCAGATCAAATGGTGGATTAAATGGCAGCTTCGAATATTCGATACAATTATGTGATTGGTGATGTTCAGGGCTGTTTTGAAGCTTTGAAAATATTACTTAAAACGATTCAGTTTGATGCAGATCAAGATTTTCTTTGGTTTGCGGGCGACTTGGTTGCACGTGGTGAAAATTCGATTGGGGCTTTGCGCTTTATCAAAAAGCTGGTCGACAAGGGTGTTGCAGCAACGGTTTTAGGTAATCATGACCTTAACTTGCTGGCTGTGGCACGTGGGACTAAAGCGATTAATCCCAAAGACAATATTGATGATGTCATTCATGCTTTGGAAAGTGATGACTTGATCGAATGGCTGCGTAAACAGCCTTTATGTTTATTTCCGAATGAACATACGGTTTTGACCCATGCAGGGATCCCGCTGAATTGGACAGCAGAAAAAACAGCGGTTTTAGCTAAGGAAGTTGAGGCAGTAATTGGCCATGATGACTTTGACGTGGTCGATGCTTTTTTGGCTAACATGTATGGCAAAGAGCCAAATTGTTGGTCGGATGATTTGCAGGGTCATGCCCGTTTACGTTGCATTACTAACTACTTGACCCGTATGCGTTTAACCAATGCAGAAGGGCGAATGGAATTCAGTTTTAAAGATTCTCTGGATGATCCTATGCCTGAAGGCTTTCAGCCATGGTTTGACTTTGAGTCCAAAGCGGCTAAAACCCATCAAATTATCTTTGGACACTGGGCTGGATTACAAGGGAAAACCATTACGCCCCAGATTCAGAATGTGGATGGAGGGTGTGTTTGGGGCAATCAGCTGATTGCTTATCGATTAGAAGATCAACAATTGTTTAAAGTTGATAATCCGATGATGTCATCCTCAAGCTAAGCCATAATAAAAAAGCCACATCATGTGGCTTTTTTATATTTAAACTTGCTTAGTCAAGTCTGATCCAGGTCTGGCTGCGTCCCAAGGTGGAAATACCCATATAGGCTCTTAAGGTTAAACGCTTGCCTGTTGCATTCAGTCTGATTTTGGCATCATAAACTTTACCCGCTAGAGGATCTATAACACGGCCTTTTTCGTAGTTATTGGTTCCAGATACATGTTTTAAGCCCTTCAGAATTTCCATACCTAAAATTGGCTGATTGGTATAGGGTGCTGGGCAATTATTACATGTCTCTCGTGGAGTATAACCTGGGCGAGGAGTAACTTTAATAATTTTCCCGGTAAATGTATTATTGTTTTCTTTATTAATTTTAATAATCGCTTTCGCAGCACCGGTCTTATCATCAATTTGTTGCCATGTTCCAGAAATGTCTTCTGCGAAAACATTTCCACTGAAAAGTGCAGCAGCAAAAGCAGCCAGCAATAGATTCTTTTGCATATAAGACTCTCACTTAATCTTTCATTTTCTAATTAACGGATATATTAGATAGATAAAGTAATTAGTCAATATACTCTAGAGTCAAGCAAACAGTTTTAAGCTGATTTGGATAAAAAGCCACGATATTGTGGCTTTTTAATTAAAAACAGGGATTTGAATTAATCGACCCGTAACCAGGTTTGACTGCGACCCAATGCTGAAATACCGATGTAGCCACGTAAAGTGAGACGTTTTCCGCTCGCATTCAGTCGAACTTTGGCATCATAAATTTTACCTGCTAAAGGATCGATGACCCGGCCTTTTTCATAGTTATTTGTACCTTCTACATGCTTTAATCCGGTGAGTACATCCATACCTAAAATAGGCTGATTGGTATAGGGTGCAGGGCATTTGTTGCATGTTTTTTGCGGTATATAACCTGGACGAGGGGTTACTTTGACGATCTTACCGGTATAAATATCGTTTGTATCTTTACTGATTTCGATAATTGCTTTGGGTGAACCGGTTTTATCATCAATTTGTTGCCAAGTACCTGATAGACCTTGTGCCAATACATTCCCACTAAAAACTACAATGGCAAGAGCAGCAAGTAAGATATTTTTTTTCATATATATTCCTGCGGTTGTGGTGAATAATTTTTTTAATTTATAAACTATATTAGGATTGTTTATAAAATAGTCAATATAGTGGTTCATGAAAATGAAGAATAATGTGAATTATTTAAAAATCAGTGAATAATAAAGCCAGATAGTACAGCTTTTTGTCATATTTAGTCGTTTCTAATCCAGATTTGAGTTCGACCCAGAGCCATAATTCCTACATATCCACATAATATAAAACGTTTAGCATTCGGTGTAAGTCATCCTTTCAAGTTATTATTTTTCCTGTTAAAGAGTCTAGTACACGACCATGTGTATCATTTAATCTTGTTTAATCCAGGTCTGACTACGACCGAGTGCGGATACACCAACATAACCGCGTAGAGTGAGACGTTTACCATTCGGACTTAATTTTGCTTTGCCGCTATAGATTTTACCGTTCAGTGGATCAAGAACTTTGGCATTTACAAACTGATTATCACCGATAGATTTTAATCCCGTTAAAACATCTAATCCTAAGATAGGTTTGTCGGTATAAGGTGCTGGACAATTTACACAGGTCTCTTTCGGGGTATAACCTGGACGAGGAGTGACTTTTACAATTTTTGCCGTATAAGTTCCATTACTTTCTTGGCGCATTTCCAGAATGGCTTTTGATGAGCCTGTTTTATCGTCAATGGTTTTCCATGTTCCGCTAAGATCATTTGCCAATACGTTCCCACTACAAACTAAACTGGCAAAAGCAGCAAATAATAGATTTTTCTTCATATTAACTCCTAGGAGTGTGGAAAATATTTTTTTAATTTATATAAAGATATAGTTATCGTTTAAAAATTAGTCAACCCACTGCTTCATAAAAATGAAATATAATGTGAATTATTTAAATATCAGTGAAGAAAAAAGCCACATAGTGTGGCTTTTTGTCATATTTAGTCATTTCTAATCCAGGTCTGACTACGGCCTAACGCTGAAACCCCAACATAACCACGCAGGGTTAAGCGTTTACCATTTGGACTTAATTTCGCTTTCATACTGTAGATATGACCAGATAGCGGATCGATAATTTTACCATTCGCATAGTTGGGTCCTTCTATATGTTTTAAACCTTTCAAGACATCCATGCCTAGAATGGGCTGATTGGTATAAGGTGCCGGGCATTTGACGCAAATTTCTTTGGGAGTATAGCCAGGACGCGGAGTGACTTTGACTACTTGTGCGGTATAAGTGCCATTATTTTCCTGGCGAATTTCAAGGATAGCTTTTGATGAACCGGTTTTATCATCAATATTTTTCCACGTTCCTGTAAGGTCTTGAGCTAGGGCAAAACTCGCTAAAGTTGAGCAGATTAATGCAATAGTAAGTTTCATCTTGACCATTTTGAATGTTCCTTCATTCCACTGACAGTACTCCTGATACTAGGAGTATTTTTGACAAGCAACAATCATTATCAATGCAAATGACTGTTTGGTCACATTTTTTGTAAATAAAGTATAAAAGTAGGCAGCCATATGGCAGTAAATACAGCATTCACTGCCATGCCAAATGCAGCATAGCGTCCCGCCACACTGCCTCTTTGCCATGCCTGTGCTGTTCCAATGGCATGCGCAGCCAAACCTAATGCCAGACCCGAAGCGCGTTCATCATTGATATGGCGCAGGATCAAGGGAGAAAAGGCTGCTCCAATTACACCGGATAAAATCACAATAAGAATGACCATACTCATAGGTGCATGTAACAGGGTGGCAATATTAATTGCGATGGGGGTAGTCACGGCGCGTGTAGCAAAAGCCATAATGCTGGAATCGGTCATATGCAGTAAATAGGCAAGTCCCATCGGTAGCGCGACCGCACTGATACTGGCAAACACCAGAATTCCGAGCATGGCTTTCAGCGGCAGATCATCATAACGCATAGCGGCAAGAGGAATGGCCAATGCAACGGTGACATAGCCCAAGAGACGATTAAAAAGCGGATTGACCTGTGCCATATAAGATTCATAACGAATCCCGAATGACAACAACAGGCCAATAATCAAAAACATGCCAATCACAATGACCGGAATTTGCGGCAGGCGTTTATTGATCGGTTTTGCGACCAGATAGGCGATCAGGGTGATAAAAAAACCCGAGAGTACTGTAAACATATAATTTCCCTATAACCAGCGCTTGGACATTTTTGCATAGACCCACAAAGGAATCAGGGTGCTGACAAACATCACCAGTAGAAAAGCCGGCATTTCTTTGCCCATTTGAGTCAGCATAATCAAGGACCCTGCGCTAATTGGCAAAAAGGCAAAGGCACTTTCTTTCATGATCTTGTTATTGGTATCGACCAAGCGACTGGGTAATTTCTTGAAACTTCTCCAAATAAATAAAGTTACCAATAGGCTGATCAAGCCCACCAGATTACCCAGTTCAGGATGATGAAATTGTGTGGTTACCCATACGGCTCCTTCACGGAAGCAGATGATTAATGCCACGGTGCCAATCCAGGCTGGCCAGTCCGTTGTTTTTATCCAGTCCATTTTTACCAACAATTATAATTACACTTGTCACGTTTTAACCGATTTATCTTTTTATTTCAAATTCCTCAAGCGGCCGTTTAAATTGTGCAGCTTTGTGCCCCAGAATTTCATCTATAGGCAAATGAGCCTGTTTAATCAGCTGTTCCAGCTTTTGCGGTGCCATAATCACATGCAAATGCAGATTACCGACATCATCATAATTTTCAGATTGAATGACATTCAATGCATAGAGTTGGGTGCGCAATTTGCCATAGGCAGGCTTTAACATCAGCTCAAAGCTTTGAATTTGGCCCATCAAACATTCTTGTACCGCTTGACGTAGCAGGTCTAAACCCTGGCCTGAGTGTGCGGATACATATACCCGATCGGGCATATGCGGTTTGGCATAAACAATCTTGGCATCTTCACCGCTGACATCAATTTTGTTATAGACGCGCAGTACCGGGACATTGGCACCAATTTCCTTGAGTACCGATTCTACCGCTTCAATCTGTTCCAGCATATCCGGGCTGCTGGAATCAATCACATGCAGCAGTAAGGTGGCTTCCAGCGTTTCTTCCAACGTTGCCTTAAAGGACTCGACCAAGGAATGCGAGAGATTACGCACGAAACCTACGGTATCTGCCAGCACCAAACGTCCAATACCATCCCATTCCAGGCGGCGCAGTGTAGGGTCTAATGTTGCAAACAGCTGATCTGCCGCGTAAACATCGCTGTTGGCCAAAATATTAAACAAGGTGGATTTACCGGCATTGGTATAACCGACTAAAGAGACAGTCGGAACAGCAGCCTTTTGCCGTGCAACACGACCTTGCATGCGGGTCTGGCGGACTTTATCCAGTTTGGTTTTGAGTTGCCCCATGCGGATACGCAGTAGACGGCGGTCTGTTTCCAGCAAGGTTTCACCCGGGCCACGCAAGCCAATCCCGCCTTTTTGACTGTCAAGATTACTGCGGCTGCGCACTAAGCGCGAGGAGAGGTGCTGTAACTGTGCCAGTTCGACTTGCAATTTACCTTCATAGGTCCGGGCACGTTGCGCAAAAATATCCAAAATCAGTTCGGTACGGTCCACCACACGGCAGAGCATGATTTTTTCTAAATTACGGGCTTGAGCGGGTGTCAGTGAATGATCGAAAATGACCAGATTAGCTTCAAGGTCCTGTACAAGAGAAGCGATTTCTTCTGCCTTGCCAGAGCCGATAAACAGTTTGGGATCGGGTTTAATACGTTGAGCGTTAATATGGTCTAAAATTTCAGCACCGGCAGATTCTGCCAGTAAACGAAATTCTTCTGCATCAAGGTCATCTAATAGCTGTACCGATACACTCACTAAGATTGTTCGTTCACCACCCTGATGTTGCTCAAAATATTCCACTAAAGATGATCTCTACTGCGTTAAAATTTTATTTTAGTTGAAAATGAACAGGCAAAGGGAAAAATAGCAAAAACTTAACAAAGCATCGTAACAAGATATTCAGTCCAGGGCGTGTTTTTATGAGCAGGAACCTCTAGAAGGCAGTGATGAAAAGCAGAAAATCACAGAGATGTATCTGAGCCTTGTTTTTAATTTTCAGCACATGATTCAAGCTCTTTATTGGTGATAAAAATAAATGATTTACTGGTTTTATTGGTTGATTTAGGTTTTTATGATCAATGCAAGTTCAAAATGAACAGTATAGAATGACAGCAAATAAATGATTAAACGCTGCAGCTAATAATTAGTGATCCATCTATGACCCAATCCTCCGTAACTGAAAGTTCATCGTTAAATGGCTTGTCTAAATTTTTCTTATATAGCAAAAAGTTGTTGGCTGGTTTAGCGGCAATTATTCAAGGATTTTATCTGGTTTTTCGTCATCGCTTATATAAAGATCCGAACAATCCATGTAATACGCGTTATGTACAGCATTTCTGCCGCGAATTATGCAAGGTATTTAACCTTGAGATTCAAGTGCATGGAGTAATTCCACGTGAGCCGGCACTGTGGGTGAGTAACCATGTTTCGTGGCTGGATATTGCAGTGTTGGGTTCAAGTGCCCGGGTATTCTTTTTGGCCAAAGCTGAAATTGAAAAATGGCCTTTATTTGGCAAACTGGCCAAGGGCGGTGGCACATTATTTATTAAACGTGGTTCGGGTGATTCAATTAAAATTAAAGAGCAAATTACCACATTTTTAAAACGTGATATTCCGGTATTATTTTTTCCAGAAGCCACTACTTCTGATGGCAGCAAAATTAAAAAAATCTATGGCCGTATTTTAGGTGCCGCCATTGACGCAAATCGTCCGGTGCAAATTTGTCTGATTTGTTATGTGAATCAAGAGGGAGAGCTGGATACCATCGCGCCATTTGTTGGAGATCTTAGCTTTGCCGACCATGTTAAAAACGTTTTGGAAATGCCAAAGGTGATGGTTCATCTCATGGCTTTACCGGCAATTGCCGTGGAAGGACATGATGTTGAAAGTTTAACGGAAGCCGTACATACCCAGATGATTGCCGGTTTAGCACAGTTACAGCAGAAAGCACTGAAAAAGCCGCCTGAGTCTTTGCATGACTAGTGAATACCATTGCAGCTTACATAAAACCTTCAACCGGTAACCATGAAATTATTTTAACCCCGGCTTTTTGCCACCATTTCATCTTGGGTTCTTTTTGGTAAGTTTTAATGCTGCCATCATGACCTTTAATTTGCCAGTTGATTTTATTGTTGGCATCTAACACCAGTTTGTAGGCATATTTAGACAGGTTTTGATCCATGGTGGAGTGGACCGCTTTGGCCAGGTTCGGGCTGTCCAGCAATACTCCAATTTCGGTATTCAAATAGGCGGAACGTGGGTCAAGATTAAAAGAGCCAATAAACACCTGTTTTTCATCAATAGCCATCAGTTTGGCATGCAGGCTGGAACGGCTTAAACCTTTGATGCTGACTTTGGCTTTTTCTGCAATTTCCTGGGTACGGGCATTCAGGTTTTCGCTTTCCGGAACAGACAGAAACTCGTAAAGCTGGACATTATTCTGAAGTAAATCCTTGCGATATTTGCCATAGAAAGCATGAACCAAAGCCACGTCATTGGCTTTAAAGGAATTGGTCAGTACCCGGACGTTAATATTGTTTTGCGCCAGATCACTCAGCATTTTCTCGCCTTTTTTTTCCGGGACAAAATAGGCTGAAATAATATCGACGCTGTGTTCGGGTTTTTCTAAACGGTTAATCAGCTGAAAATTCAGATGTTGTTCTTTTTTGGCTTTTGCCCGGATTTTACTGGGTGAATCACTGACGACTTCTGCCTTGACCCAGTCAAATTGAATACTGTTATTCAGCCAGTTTTCAAAAGCATGCGATCGGGTGGCTAAATCGAGATAATTCTGTACGGTAATGTTTTGGGAGTGTTCCTCAAGCTGTTTTTTCAGGCTGTCAAAACGCAAGGAATAATGTCGGGGATTGACAATTTGCTTGACCGGAAAAGCATAATCATCATTCCAGTATTCATCGAAGGAATGAATAATTTCATCCGATGCAGCGCCGACCAGCATCACGTCGACATCGGAAAACTGATAATTGTCACTAACGTTATAATACTGGTTACTCATATTGCGACCGCCAATTAATGCAATCTGGTTGTCTGCAATAAAGCTTTTGTTATGCATGCGACGGTTAATCCGTTTTAAGTCCAGTACCATGTCCATGGCACGATAATGTCTAAAACGGTAAGGATTATACAGGCGCACATCAATATTCTGATGCTGATCGAGGGCCAGATAAATGCCTTCCATCTTTTTGGCATTGTTGTCATCCATCAATAAACGGATCTTTACCCCTCGGTCTGCTGCCTGAATGATGGAGTGCAGGGCCAGCGCGCCAATTTTATCGTTGTCCCAAATGTAGTATTGTAAATCTAAAGTTTTTTCTGCTTTATCAATTAAATGGATACGTGCTGCCAATGCCTCAAGCGGGTCGTACAGCACATGATAACCGGTCAGGTTCGGGTTTTGTTCCCTCAAGGGCACAATGATTTTAGCCAGTGAAGTCTGTTCGGTTTTGGTATCAAATGAATATTCAACAGGCTGTGGTATTTGTTTGGGAAGGGTGGAGCATGCCGGAATTCCGAGCAGCAGACTACAACTTAATAATACGGTGGTTTTATAGCTAGCTGTGCTAGGGGATTGACCACTGTTTAAGTGTGTGAGCTGATGAGAAGATCGCGTCATAGGGTGTAAACAATACCAAAAATTGGTTTGAGTATAATTGTGAGCTGTGAAAAGATAAATATCAGAATAGATGAATGATGTAATATCATCGTAATGATTAGAGACGATAATATGTGGGATTCGCACGCAGTTGCTTTTTATTTTTATATTTGTTTCGCTCTGCTTGCGGTGTGGGGTATCGCACAGGCTTGGTTAAGCCAGACACGGACAGAAACTATTCATCCCTTTAAGGCCTTTGTACATTTATTGGCCTTTTATTTATCTTATTTACTTTTCCCTTTATTTTTCTTTAGCCTGTTTGCTGGTTGGAGTGGTTATTACTCGATTCACCAAGCGGTGTTTATTTTCTTGCTGAGCTGCGTGCTGATTTATGCCCGTTTTATCGAACCTCAGCATGTCATGGTTAAAACTTTGCAATATCAGCTCCATCCGGAGCAAAATCTGCAAAGCCCCGTCAAAATTGCCTTGATTGCCGATTTGCATATTGGTCTGTTTTCCGGGCATGAACGCCAATTGAAAATTATTGTCGATAAAATTAATCGGCAGAATCCTGATCTGGTGGTGGTGGCAGGGGACTGGACCTATGAACCTGAAAACAAGCTGGCCGATGAACTGGCCATTTTGCAAGACATCAATGCACCGGTGTATTCGGTGAATGGCAATCATGATGAGCAGTACCCGGGACCACCGATTCAAAACCTGTTGCGGCATGCACTTAAAGTCAATAATGTGATTGATATTGAAGGACAGATGATTGAATTTGATGAGTTCAGATTGCTTGGCGTGGGCGATTTATGGGCTGGAAAAACCGATATGCGCTACATGCCGGATTTGCCGCAAGACAAACCCTGGGTGATTTTGTCACATAACCCGGATACGGTGGATATGGTGCCGCAATTGCCGACCCGTCCTCTTATGCTGTCGGGGCATACCCATGGTGGGCAGGTGGAACTGCCTTGGCTGACCAACTACATCATGAAAAAAGTCTCCATCTTGGGACATAAAAAGGGTTTGTACCAGCATGAAAATGCCGATGTCTTTGTGACGGTAGGTACAGGAATGGTCGGTGTGCCCTTTCGTTTTCGCGTACCGCCGACCATTGATATTATTGAATTGGTTTAAATCTTGAAGATCGGTTCTAGGAACAATTTTTGACATACCCTAAAACAAGATTGTTTTATAACAATGAGAACAAAATAGGAGAAGAGCATGTCTTTTTTAGAAGAGGTTGGTCAGTTTTTTGCTTTAACAGAACCTCAATCGGCACAGCTTGAAGCCGGTTTAATTGCCTTAGAAACGTATTTTCAGCAAGCAGAGGCGGATGTAGTGAACACGCAAGAATTTGCGCGCACATTTTATCAAAAGTTTCAGCAACTGATCACGGCCTTTGGGATTGATGAAAATAATGTGGAAGCTTTGCTGGATCATTTATATGGCACAGAGCGATATCGCCAGCTGGTGACTTACATTGTGCCGAGTTATTACAATGCCGGTGGCGATCGAGCGGTGTTTGAAGAGCTATATCAAGAAATGCTCAGTGATGAACAGATCTGAGAAACATAAAAAAACCAGCGTGATCAGGCTGGTTTTTTTATGTCTAGATGACATTAAACCTGGTTGTTTACATCATCATGTTTGGTTTCACGAATGGCCAGGAAGGCAAGCAGTGAAAGGATAGAAGCTGCAGTTAAATAATAACCTACAGCATATAAACCATAAGTCGTTGCAAGCTTGGTTGCAATTAAAGGTGCAAAAGATGCGCCAAAAATACCAGCGAGGTTAAAGGTTAATGCTGAACCGGTATAACGTACTGAAGTCGGAAAAATTTCAGACAGTACCGTACCAATCGGGCCATAGGTTAAGCCCATGATCGCCAGACCAATACATAAGAATAGGAAAACGACAACAGTGCTGCCAGATTCAAGCATGCTTGAGAACACCAGGCCAAACAATGCTGAAACAATACATACGCCAATTGAAGTGGCTTTGCGACCAAATTTTTCCGCAAAAACGGCAGAAAGTGGAATGAATGCCGCAAAGCATAAAGTGGCAACCAGTTGCAGTTGCAGAAATTCGGAACGTGTGTAACCGAGTTTGGTGGTTCCCCAGTTTAAGGCGAACACTGTGGTTAAGTAGAACACCACAAAGGTACAGATGGCAGCGATAGTACCCAGAATCAGCATGCCCCAGTGTTTGGTCAACACTTCTTTAAACGGAATATTTACTTCTTTTTGCTTATCCAATACTTTTTGGAAGGCGGGTGTTTCATGCAGTTTCAGACGAATCCATAAACCCACAATCACCAGTAAAGCACTTGAAATAAACGGAATACGCCAGCCCCATTGCATAAATTCCTGTTCCGACATGAATGCACCAAGGGTGATAAAAGAACCTGTCGCCAGGATAAAGCCGATTGGTGCTCCAAGTTGCGGGAACATGCCGTACCAGGCACGTTTACCTTCAGGCGCATTTTCAGTTGCCAGAAGCACAGCACCACTCCATTCACCTCCCAAGCCCAGTCCTTGACCTAAACGGCAAAGCGCAAGCAATAAGGGTGCAGCAAGACCCACTTGTGCATAAGTGGGCAGTAAGCCAATACAGACGGTCGAAATACCCATCGTCAGTAAGGCTGCGACCAGAGTTGCCTTACGGCCAATCCGGTCACCCAAATGTCCAAACAGGGCAGCACCAATCGGACGCGCAATAAAGGCAATCGCAAAGGTGGCCAAAGACTGAATGGTTGCTGTGGTTGGGTCTGTACTTGCCGGAAAGAACAGATGGGGAAAAATAATCACTGCCGCTGTTGCATAAATATAAAAATCGAAGAACTCGATTGTTGTACCGACAAGGCTTGCAGTAAGAACGCGGAATTTTGAATTGGTTGCGACTTCTGCTGAAGCAGCAATAGAATCTGATGACGCCATGGATGACCTTACACTTACTAAAAATAAAAAAAGCTTAGTTTTAAAAGCGTAATCTTTTTAAAAAAGGCGTAATTTCTTAAAAAAACAACGAAGAATCTTCTCTACTCAACTCGCTCAGGGTCACTGAAATGAAGAATGAGAGGATTAAATCACGTAAAGATAGATAGACAGAAAATGTGATCCTGCACCGATCAATACAAAAATATGCCAGATAGCGTGGGTGTATCTTACCTTTTTTAACGCATAAAACAATGCACCCACAGTGTATGCAAGTCCACCAACGATCAAATAGGTTAACGCCTCGGCACTTAAATAGCATTGCATGTCATCCATGACCAGTAAGGCCAGCCATCCCATGACCAAATAGGCGATGAGTGAAATTTTCTGGAAACGATGAATGAAAACCAATTTGAATAGTGTGCCAATCAGCGCAATCAGCCAAAGGGCAATTAATAAATAATGCGCTTTAGCCGTAGGCAGGGCGATGGACAGGAACGGGGTATAGGTTCCTGCAATCAGATAATAAATGGCAGTATGGTCCAGTTTTTTGTACCAGCCACGCCGTTGTGGTGATTCGGCAAAATGATACAGGCTGGAAGCAGAAAAAAGTAAAATCATACTGAGTGCGTACACACACAAGCTGACAAATTGCCCAAGCGGTAAATCACTGCCTTTGATCAGCATAAAAATACTGGCAATAAGCGCTAATAATGCGCCAAGTGCATGACTGATCGCATTAATTTTTTCTTCATGTGGATCATAAGCCTGCAGTTGAGAAGTCGTCATTATTTATTTTCTATAATTAAAAATACACTTGTATAGTAATGCAATTTTACCTTTAAAGTAAGAAGTTTTAAACTGATGACCTAATTTATTCGAGTGATATGTATGTCTCAAGCGGCTTCTCCTTTTATTCAGGAACAAAAATTCTTAGATGCTTTTCAGCAAGCCATTGAAACACATAGTTTTGATCGAATGATTATTAGCCAGTATAAAGGTGAGCTGGAACATCTGGAGAAAATGATCTTAAGAGTCATTTCACTGCAAAACCAGCCTGTGCTCAGTTGTCTGTATCGTTATAAGACGCAGGATGTCACTAAAAATTACCCTTTGGCTGAAGCCGTGCCCTTGGTGCAGTCATTGTTGGCGAAATCGAAGCAGGCCAATCTGTTTACCGCGAGTGAAGAACTGCAACTGAAAAAAAACAAGAAGAAAGCCATGCTGAGCAGCAGTAAAAAGGCGATTACGATAGTGAATCCTGCAGAGACCCAGCAAGACCATGACCGTACCAAGCATCGCTATGTCGATCAAGACAGCTATTTTCTACAGCCGCTGGGCATTACCGACCATAAAGCACAGATTATTCCGAGCATGGCACGTAAATGGAAACAGATTAATAAATTTGTCGAAATTTTCTCGGGTGCTCTGGATCAGATTAACCAACATGATCATGCACTGCGTGTGGTTGATTTTGGTTCAGGCAAAGGTTATCTGACTTTTGCTTTATATGACTATCTGGCCAAACATGGGCAGATGCCTTTTGTTACAGGTGTAGAGCTCAATCCGAAAATGGTGGAGTTTTGTCAGGATGTTGCGCAGCGTTCAGCCTTTCAGCAACTGGATTTTTTTCAGGGCGATGTTCGTACCTATCAGCCTGAACATCTCGATGTCATGATTGCGCTGCATGCCTGCGATGTGGCAACCGATTTTGCCATTCATACCGGGATTCGCTTAAATGCGCAAATGATTATGTGTGCGCCGTGTTGTCATAAAGAATTGCGTCCACAGCTGAAAAGCCCTGAAGTGCTGAAACCGATGCTGCAATTTGGCATTCATGCCGGACAAGCAGGCCGAAATGCTGACCGATACCATTCGTGCCTTGCTGCTCAGAGCCTATGGCTATGAAACCAAAGTGTTTGAATTTGTGGCGTTGGAACACACCAGTAAAAACAAGATGATTCTGGCCACCAAACGTAAAGATTATAGTGAACCGGATCAGCAGGTTTTGGCGCAGATTCAGGCCTTAAAACAGATGTATGGCATTCAAAAACATTCCCTGGAACTGTTGCTAAATGATCAGTGGGATCAGCAGGATATAGGCTGTAAGTGTTAATTCAAAATGAATAAAGCAGTTTGAAAGATGTTTTTATTTTTAGGAAGATGATGGTTGATGACCTCATTTATAATATGCACAGGCAGTTGGAATGAATTGCAAAACGATGCAAAACTGATTCGTGAGCAGGTCTTTATTCAGGAACAAAACATTGCTGCTGCCGATGAATGGGATACACAAGATGCCATTTCTCGGCACTTTGTGGTGTTTGATCAAGCTCAGCCCGTTGCAACAGCGCGCCTGCTGCAAAATAATAGCATTGGCCGGGTTGCGGTTTTAAAGGCTTATCGTAGACAGGGCATTGGCAAGCTGTTGATGCTGGAGATTATTCAGCAGGCTAAACATGAGCAGCGCAAATTTTTGAAACTCTCTTCTCAAGTATATGCCGTGCAGTTTTATGCAGGACTGGGCTTTACTGTGGAAGGAGAGCAATATCCGGATTGCGGCATTGCGCATATTGATATGTATTTAAAATTGCAGTAATTCAATAGCCATTAAAGTAGGTGTAAAAAAGCGGGATACCTCATCCCGCTTTTTTTATTTTCTATAATCAGTGACCATGGGCAGCAGATGCGTTGTGGTCTGCCATATTGGCATGTTCTTGTTCTGTCATATTCATTTCAGCCGCAGTAGGTTCGGAAGCCGAAGATTGCTGCTGGTGTGCAGTATGCGTCTGATTGCGCTTTTGACTTGGCATATAGTCTGGTTCGTTGCTCACGGCAAGATAAAAGATGCCCATAAATAATGCACCTAAAATACACACAATAATGACGGCTTTCCAACCCCAAGATGATTTTTCAGGAGAAGAGTTATTTGTCATAAGAGGACTACCCACTGGATAAATAAAAAATTTAGAACTTATGTAACTTTATAACATAAAAGCCCTGTAAAAGCAGATGAGATTCTGTGGTTTAAAAAAGCATCATGCTCGAGTAAAAGAAGAGAAGCGTCTCGCTTCTCTTCTTTTACAATATTTTTGCACAATAAGATTTAAATTTTTTCGCCTTGGGCAATCTTGTCTTTGAGCAATTGCGGTGCTTTAAAACGTACGCCATATTTAGCTTCAAGGGTATTGGCACGCAGCAGGGCTTTTTCTAAACCGTATTGATTTAAAAATTGCAAAGCACCTCCAGTCCACGGGGCAAAACCAATTCCGAAAATCGAGCCGACATTGCCATCGACTGTCGATTCCAGCACACCTTCTTCCAGACAGCGTAAAGTATCCAGAGATTGCACAAACAGAAAACGGTCAATCATTTCCTGTTCAGAAATATCCGTATCTTTCTGCCATTTTTTCAGGCCCTCCCAAAGCTGCTTTTTACCCCCTTTTGGATAGTCATAGAAGCCTGCACCAGCAGCCTTACCTTTACGGTCAAATTCGTGAATCATGGTCTGAATCACGTCATCCGCAGTTGAGCGTGGCAGATCTTTGCCTTCGGCTTGCAGGGCTTTACGTGTTTCAGTCGCGACATGCTCTGAAAGGGTAAGCGAAACTTCATCCTGAATGGCCAGTGGACCCACAGGCATACCGGCTTTCAGCGCAGCCATTTCAATACGGGCTGGATGTATACCTTCGGCCAGCAGGCGCAGACCTTCCTGAACAAAGGTGCCAAACACGCGACTGGTAAAGAAACCGCGGCTGTCATTCACCACAATCGGGGTTTTGCCAATTTGCTGCACAAAATCATAGGCTTTGGCCAAGGTTTCACTGGATGTGTTTTGCCCTTTGATGATTTCAACCAGCTGCATTTTATCGACCGGACTAAAGAAATGCAGGCCAATAAAATTCGCCGCATTTTTAGAAGCCTGTGCCAAAGCGGTAATTGGCAAGGTCGAGGTGTTGGATGCTATCACGCCACCATCGACCAGATAGGGTTCAGCTTCTTGCGTGACTTTGGCTTTCAGCTCGGGATTTTCAAATACCGCTTCAATGATCAGGTCGCAACCTTGCAAGTCCGCAGCATCCGCCGTTGTCTTAATAACGGCTAAAATTCGATCTCTTTTCTCTGCGCTTAAATGACTCTGTGAGACTTTCTTGTCTAAAAGCTTTTGGCTATAGGCTTTGCCTTTTTCAGCCGCATCGAGAGAGATATCTTTTAGAACTACGGCAATGCCTTTAGATGCAGTGGCATAAGCAATGCCTGCACCCATCATGCCGGCACCTAAAATGCCGACTTTAGACGTTTTCCATTTGGCGATGTCTTTTGGACGGCTGGCACCAGACTTAATCGCATTCAAACCATGCCAGAAGGTGCCGATCATGTTTTTGGAAATTTGACCTGTGGCCAGATAGGTAAAGTAACGTGATTCAATGGTCAGCGCAGTATCGACATCAACCTGAGCACCTTCTACCGCTGCCGCCATAATGGCTTCAGGCGCTGGGTAGCAGCCTTTGGTTTTGTCACGCAGCATGGCAGGCGCAATCGCCAGCATTTGTGCCACGGCAGGGGACGAGGGTGTACCCCCCGGAATTTTATAGCCTTTTACATCGAAAGGTTGTGCAGACTGCGGATTGGCTTTGACCCAGGCAATGGCTTTGTCTAAAAGCTCCTGTTCAGAATCGGCTGTGTCGTGAATCAGCCCTAAAGATTTGGCTTTTTCTACACCCAATTGCTTGCCTTCCATGAGCAAAGGAAATGCATTTTGCAGACCGAGCAGGCGCACCATGCGTACAATACCGCCACCGCCAGGCAACAAGCCTAAAGTCACTTCAGGCAGGCCGAATTTGGTTTTGGCATCATTCAGAGCAATACGATGATGACAGCACAATGCCAGTTCCCAACCGCCACCCAGTGCTGTGCCATTTAAGGCTGCAACGACAGGAATACCGCGGGTTTCGATATAACGCAGCTGGGCTTTCATCTCTTCAATCATATTGAAGAATTCGGTGGCATGTTCAGGGGTAGCCTGAATCAGCTCATCCAGATCACCGCCGGCAAAGAAGGTCTTTTTCGCGGAACGGAAAATAATCCCTGCGATATGGTCATCGGCTTTTAGCTTTTTTACAGTTGCTGTTAAGGCATCGCGGAAATCTGCATTCATGGTATTGGCAGACTGGTTGGGAGAATCTAAGGTTAATATGACGATATTGTCGGCATTTTTTTCAAATTGAATTGCGCTCATTTTTCTTCTCCTTATACCAATTCAATAATGGTTGCGATGCCCATACCGCCACCGACACATAGTGTTGCCAAACCACGTTTCTTGCCTTGGCGTTCCAGCTCATCCAGTAGGGTGCCCAAAATCATGGCACCGGTTGCACCCAGTGGATGTCCCAGAGCAATTGCACCGCCGTTGACATTGACTTTGGCCGGATCAACATTGAGTTCATTAATGAAACGCATCACCACGGCAGCAAAGGCTTCATTCACTTCGAACAGGTCTATATCATCAATCGTTAAACCGGCTTTTTCCAAGGCTTTACGTGCGGCTGGAGCAGGGCCGGTCAACATGATGGTGGGATCAGTACCAACCAGTGCTGTAGCTAATACTTTGGCACGTGGTTTTAAGCCTTGTTCTCGTACTGCCTTTTCAGAAGCC
This sequence comes from Acinetobacter sp. YH01022, assembly GCF_013420235.1. Taxonomy (NCBI): domain Bacteria; kingdom Pseudomonadati; phylum Pseudomonadota; class Gammaproteobacteria; order Moraxellales; family Moraxellaceae; genus Acinetobacter; species Acinetobacter sp. YH01022. Next base: position 22,710 of record NZ_VOYP01000031.1, read on the forward strand.
ACCAAAACCACCGCTGCACCATCGACGATGCCTGATGAATTACCTGCGTGATGTACATGGTTCACAGCACCTACTTCTGGATATTTTTGCAGGGCAATAGCATCAAAACCCATTTGACCCGTCATGGCGAAGCTTGGATTCAGTTTGCCCAAGCTTTCTGCTGTGGTAGTCGGTTTGATGAATTCGTCTTTATCCAAAATCACCACACCGGCTTTATCTTTTACCGGCACAACTGATTTGTCGAAATAGCCATTGGCTTGTGCGGCAGCGGCCTTCTTTTGTGACTGCTCTGCAAAAGTATCTACATCGGCACGGCTGTATCCATCAATGGTAGCAATCAGGTCGGCACCAATGCCTTGCGGAATAAAGTCACAGGCCATATTGGTTTCAGGGTCCAGTGCCCAAGGGCCGCCATCTGAACCCATTGGTACGCGCGACATAGATTCAACGCCACCAGCAACCACTATATCTTCCCAGCCTGAACGGATTTTCATGGCCGCCATATTCACGGCTTCAAGTCCAGATGCACAGAAACGGTTGATTTGCACACCCGCTACATCATTATCCCAACCTGCAGCAATGGCTGCAGTTTTGGCAATATCAGCACCCTGGTCGCCAATCGGCGTGACACAGCCTAGGACAATATCATCAACCTTTGAAGTATCAAGTTGATGACGGTCTTTTAATTCATTCAGCAATGTGGTGAGTAGGGTAATCGGTTTCACTTCATACAGTGAACCATCCTTTTTTCCTTTTCCGCGTGGTGTGCGAATGGCATCAATGATATAAGCCTTGCTCATGGCATTTCCCTTTTATGATTTTAAAATTTTTATACTTTTTTGAGTGTAATGATTAATTTTCGAAGTGCAATGACGAGAACGGATCAGGTCAGATGATGTTTTTGGTCAATAAAAAAGCCCAAGTCGAAACTTGGGCATAGAGAGAAACTGAAAAGATCGGTTGTGATCAGTGATAACCGTGCAACTGGCGATATAACCCTGGTGTTACGCCGGTCCATTTTTTAAAGGCACGGTGGAAGGTACTGGTTTCACTAAAACCGACCTGCTGTGCGACATCTTCGAGGGTCAAACCTGGATTTAGCAGCAGATGAATGGCGGCATCACGGCGCAAGGCATCTTTCACGCCCTGATAGCTTTTGCCTTCCGCAGCCAGACGGCGACGCAAAGTTTGAGGAGAAAGATACAACATCGAAGCGACATCGTTGAGTGTTGGCATTTCTTCACCAATCTGGCTCTTTAACACTTCACGGATACGAGAAGTCAGCGAGTTGGTGTTTTTGAATTTAACCAGCAACTGTGCAGGTGCAGCTTTGAGGAATTCTTCCAGCGTTTCTTCATTTTGACGCAGCGGAAGATCCAGATAGTCTGCGGCAAAGGTAATTTCGGTACGTGGCGCATCGAATTGCATCACCGGTGCGAAGAACAGGGCATCATATTCATCGGCATGTGCAGGACGTGGATAGCCAAAATGAACGCGTTCGAGTGGCAGACGGCGTTCGATGAGCCAAGAGGCCAGACCGTGCCAGATCATCAGCATGCTTTCGGTAATGAAGTGATCGGGATCCATGCTTTTAGGAATAAGCGGAACCAGGCGCGCTTCGTGTTTGTCACGTTCCAGAGTCACAGACCATTCATCGCCAAACAGTTTATAGAACTGGGAAGAAAGCTCTAAGGCATCTCCTAGCGTTTTCGCATGAATAATCAACTGACACATAATGGCAAAAGTGCCCAGACGACGTGGCTGTATATCAAAGCCGACATGTTCGTCCTGGGTCACCATCCAGAGCATTTGAATAAATCGGGTATATTGTTCCGGAGAAATACGGGCTTTAGGTTGACGTAATAATTCCGCTTCAATGCCGACATGTGACAATAAAGTTTCGACATCCATGCCCAGACGTTTTACGCCGGTTAAAGCCGCATTGACGAAGTGGATACTAATCGTATCGCGACTCATATTAAATCCTTCAGTCTCTTTCTCTTTTATATTCACTTGCAGTTGACCTAAATGACGCTAAAAATTGTTTGGGTGGCAATTTACAATAGTTGTTGCACCCTATTTACATCTTAAATTGCCGAAATGATCAAGGTAAATGGCTGAACATGACATTGTTTTATGAGTTTTATATTTCTAATATGCATATAAAATCAACATAAAAAGAGAAAAAACGGACATGACTACGGCTTTAAAAGGATTAAAAGTACTTGATTTTTCAACTTTACTCCCGGGTCCATTTGCCACTTTGTATCTGGCAGACCTCGGTGCAGAAGTGATCCACATTGAATCACCTACACGGCCAGACCTGATTCGGTTATTGCCGCCTTATGCCCATGGACAGGCAACAGCGCACAGTTATTTAAACCGTAATAAACAGTCGGTTGCTCTGGATTTAAAAGATCCGCACAACATTGAACTGATTAAACAGAAGATTACTGAATACGATATTGTGGTCGAGCAGTTTCGGCCGGGGGTGATGCAGCGCCTGGGCCTGGACTACGCCACGCTTGCAGCATTGAACCCTCGACTGATTTATTGCTCCATTACTGGCTATGGACAGACCGGAAGTTATAAAGATAAGGCCGGACACGATATAAATTATTTGGCCTTGTCCGGAATTGCTGGACATAGTGGCCGGCAAGAGGGTGGACCACCGGCATTGGGGATACAGGTCGCCGATGTGGCTGGAGGCTCCTTACATGCTGTCATTGGGATTTTGGCTGCCGTGGTGGAACGTGAGCACAGCGGTTTGGGACAATATATTGATATTTCGATGACCGATTGTGTAGCCACTTTAAATAATATGGCAGCGGCTGCCACATTGGCAGGAAATACCAAACAATTTCCCGAACAGTCGTATTTAAATGGCGGCAGTTTTTATGACTATTACCAGACTCAGGATGGCCGTTATTTATCGATTGGGAGTTTGGAGCCACAGTTTATGTCGGGCTTGGCACACATTTTGGATCTTCCCATCCTTGGTGAAAAAGGGGCTTCGTTTGACCCGGCAGATCAGCAAGTCGTCAAGCGGGCGCTTCAGGAAAAGATTCAATCGAAAACTTGGCAAGAGTGGCAAGTGATCTTTACCGATCAGGATGTGTGTGTAGAGCCTGTTTTAACTCTGGATGAAGCCTTGGATTCTCGTTTGGCTCAAGAACGAAAATGGGCAATAGACGTGCCGCTGGCTCCGGACAGCAAGCAGACGGAAACCCAGTTGGCCTGTCCGATTAAATTTTCCCGCTCTAAGGCAGAATATTTATATATCGGGCAGCATTTAGGCGCCGGAAACTGGTAGTTTTCACATGGATTAAAAACATTAACATTGAAAAACAATGTATTCACAATTTGCGCCCAATGTTAAATAAAAAACAGGAGTAGCATCAATATTAGAAAAAAATAATATAAAGGTGAGCAGCTGTGAAGAAGTTATGGAGCACGTTCGGTGTTGGTGTGAGCCTGACCTCTCTCAGCGCTGTATTAAATCCCGCAAATGCAGGCAATACATTTGATTCAAAAAGCCAGTGGATGTTTCGTGACTGGAATGGTCAACGTATAGCATTACAACAAAAAGGTTATGACTTCAGTCTGGGTTATACCGGCGAAGTTGCGACTCTACTGGACTCAGATCATTATTCCAGTCATGGCACTGAATACGCAGATCAGTTTGCAATCGGTGTCCACTTCGATTTAAACAGAATTCTAGGCTGGCAAGACACTGAAGCGCAAATAACCGTGACCGAACGTAATGGCCGTAGTCTGTCGAATAGTTCAGCTGCCTTAAATGGTCATCTCAGTTCGGTACAAGAAGTTTGGGGCCGTGGGCAAACCTGGCGTTTAATGGACTTCTGGATCAAGAAAAAATTCCTGGAACAAAAACTGGATCTCAAAGTGGGGCGCTTTGGTGAGGGTGAAGATTTCAACAGTTTCGATTGTGATTTTCAGAATCTGGCGCTTTGCGGTTCTCAAGTGGGGAACTGGGTCGGTGATCAGTGGTACAACTGGCCAGTGAGTCAATGGGCTGCCCGAGCGAAATATAACTTCACTCCTGACGTCTATGCCCAAGTCGGTGCTTATGAATATAACCCTGAAAACCTTGAACGAGGCAAAGGCTTCAATTTAAGTACCGATGGTTCTCATGGTGCGATTATTCCTGCTGAAGTGGTTTGGACGCCGAAACTCGGCGCGGCAAAACTTCCGGGTGAATATCGTGCAGGTTATTACTACAGCAGCGCCGATGCTGCAGAAATAAAAGAAGCATCTAAAACTGAGCACAAACAAGGTGTCTGGGTTGTGGCCAAACAGCAACTGACTGCACATAACGGTGATTCATCTCGCGGTCTGAGTGCTTTTGTAAACTTAACTTTACATGATCGTGACACAAACAAAGTCAGTGACATGCAAAATATGGGTCTGGTTTATAAAGGTTTAATGGACTTTCGTCCTCAGGACGAGATTGCGATCGGTATAGCCCGTATCAAGATCAATGACGATGTCAATGATGCGAACATTCGCAATAACAGTTTGGATGCCCGTGGCCTACAGAGCGAAGAATACGATACGGAAATTTACTATGGTATTCATGCAACAAACTCGCTCACTATCCGTCCAAATATTCAATATATCCATCAGGTTGGTGCATATAAAAATGGCGAGAATGCTTGGGTTGGCGGTATTAAGTTACAAACAGCATTCTAGTTTCTAGATGGTAAGTACTTGGGTTTTATCATTCGATGCTTGGAGCACAACTTTCTTTTGCAGATCGGTTTAATCCAGATATTTAAAATCTAAAAATTAAAAAGGTGCTCATATTTAACTTTAGGTATGAGCTTTAAAAGAATTCTAAAAATAGGTGGTCAATATGAGTACTCCATCTTCAGGTTCAGGGCTAAAAACGATTTTGGCTGTTGTGGCCATCATTTTCGGTTTAGTGCTGCTGATTGGAGGAATATATCTTGCAGTGCTTGGTGGGTCTTGGTACTACATCATCGCAGGTCTATTCTTCATTGCAACTGCAGTTTTATTACACAAATTAAAAAGCTCGGCACTGCTGATTTACGCGGCGCTGCTATTAGGGACTGTGGTGTGGGGGCTTTGGGAAGTGGGTTCTGACTTCTTTGCGCTGACACCTCGTCTGGACATTTTAGGACTATTTGGTCTTTTATTACTTATTCCTGCGGTGACTCGCGGATTTGAACATCCAAAAGGTGCACAACTGGTTCTTGCAGGCACATTGGTAATCACCATTGCCGTGATGATTTACTCGGTATTTAATGATCCACAGGAAATTCGTGGCGAGTTAAGCACTAAACAGCCTGCAACATCACAGCCTATTCCGGGGATTGAAGATGGTGACTGGCCGGCGTATGGCAGGACACAGTCCGGTTTACGCTATTCTCCGTTAAAGCAAATTAATTCTGAAAACGTAAAAGACTTGCAAGTGGCCTGGGAATATCACACTGGTGAATTCGAAACTGAAAATGACTCGGGTGAAACCACCAATCAGGTCACGCCGATTAAAGTGGGTGACAATATGTACATTTGTACAACTCACCAGAAATTGACCGCACTTGATCCGGCAACAGGTCAAGCAAAATGGACTTATGACCCTAAATTACGTGCTGATAATACCTATCAACATTTAACTTGCCGTGGTGTGTCTTATTATGACGCCAATAACACGGCGGGCTTCGAAGCCAGTCTGGCTGCCAAAACAACGGCTTCAGCCGAGTGCCCTAAGAAAGTGATTTTGCCGGTGAATGATGGCCGTCTTGTCGCGATCAATGCAGACACGGGCAAGGCGTGTACTGACTTTGGTAAAAATGGCGAAGTCGATCTGCAAAAAGACATGCCATTCCCATACCCGGGTGGTTATATCCCGACCTCTCCGCCAGTGGTTACAGGTACAACCATTATTATTGGCGGTTCAACCACCGATAACTATTCGACTGAAGAGCCATCGGGTGTGATCCGCGGTTATGACATCAATACCGGTGAACTGCTGTGGGTATTTGATACTGGTGCTGAAGATCCAAATGCCATTCCTGCGCCAGGCCAGAAATTTGTTCATAACTCCCCCAATGCCTGGGCACCTTTGGCCTATGACGCGAAACTGGATATGGTCTATGTACCTACAGGTGTCGGTACGCCAGATATTTATGGCGGGCACCGTACCGAACTGGATGAACGCTATGCCAACTCCATGCTGGCTTTAAATGCATCTACCGGTAAGCTGGTCTGGAATTTCCAAACCACCCATCATGACTTATGGGATATGGATGTACCAGCGCAGCCGACTTTAGCGGACATTAAAGATAAATCTGGCAATCTTGTTCCTGCAATCTATGTGCTGACGAAAACAGGGAATGCTTTTGTGCTGGACCGTCGTACGGGTAAGGCAATCGTTCCGATTACAGAGAGGCCGGTGCCGCAAACGGTAAAACGCGGCGCACAAACCAAAGGCGAACGTTATTCACCAACTCAACCATTCTCTGATTTTGACCTGGCGCCTAAAGAAAAATTAACCGACAAGCAGATGTGGGGTGCCACCATGTTTGACCAGTTAATCTGCCGTGTAGCGTTCAAGAAATTGAATTATGAAGGGATTTACACGCCGCCTTCAGAAAATGGCACGCTGGTGTTCCCGGGTAACCTGGGCGTGTTTGAATGGGGAGGTATGTCGGTCAACCCCGACCGTCAAATTGCAGTAATGAACCCGATTGGCTTGCCATTTGTGTCCAGACTGATCCCTGAAGATCCGAACCGTAAGCAAACAGCCAAAGGCGCGGGGACTGAACAAGGTGTTCAGCCCATGTACGGTGTACCTTATGGGGTAGAAATCAGTGCCTTCCTTTCACCTTTCGGACTGCCATGTAAACAGCCGGCTTGGGGCTATGTGGCGGGTGTCGATTTAAACACCCATGAAGTGGCCTGGAAACGCCGGATCGGTACCATTCGTGACAGTATGCAGGGTATTCCATTACCGCCATTTAAAATGGGGGTGCCAATGCTGGGCGGTCCAATCTCGACTGCAGGTAATCTGATGTTTTTGGGTGCAACCCAAGACAATTATATCCGTGCCATTAATGTCACCAATGGTGATGAGCTTTGGAAAGGCCGTCTACCGGCGGGTGGTCAGGCAACGCCAATGACATATGAAGCCAATGGTAAACAATATGTAGTCATTATGGCCGGTGGTCATGGTTCATTTGGCACCAAAATGGGCGACTCTATCGTGGCTTATGCCTTACCCGATAAAAAATAAGCTACCTATTTATTCGGTTAAATTTTAAAAGTCCGATTCGTCGGGCTTTTTTATGAAAATAAATGCTAAGGAATAAATAAAATAAGCAATATCATGGAAAATGAATCAAAAAAGGCTGAAAGGCTGTATATCCGTGCAGCTTAGACACACTTATCAATAAAATCGCTATGAAATATGTAAAAAACGCATTTTGTTGATAGATCAAATCTCGTTATGCTGTCCGCCGTTATAATAGAAACTACTAGCTGTACGCCATGTATTTATATACTGATTTTGACCAGCAACTGGTCAATGAACGTGTTGCACAATTCCGTGACCAAACGGAACGTTATTTAGCCGGTAAATTGACGGAAGATGAATATCGTCCGCTTCGTCTGCAAAACGGCCTTTATGTACAACGTTATGCGCCAATGTTGCGTGTTGCAGTGCCTTACGGTCTGATGAATTCAAAACAATTGCGTAAAATTGCGCAATTGGCTCAAGACTATGACCGTGGTTATGCACACGTATCAACACGTCAAAACATTCAGTTTAACTGGCCTGCACTAGAAAATGTACCGGACATGCTGCAAGAGCTGGCATCTGTACAAATGCATGCCATCCAGACTTCTGGTAACTGTATCCGTAATACCACGACTGACCAGTATGCCGGGGTGGTTGCCGGTGAAATTGCAGATCCACGTCCGACCTGTGAATTGATCCGTCAGTGGTCAACTTTCCACCCGGAATTTGCCTTCTTGCCACGTAAGTTCAAAATTGCGGTTTCTGCATTAGAAGAAACTGACCGTGCGGCAACGTCATTCCACGACATTGGTGTATACATCGTGCGTAATGAAGCAGGTGAGATCGGCTATAAAATCAAAGTCGGTGGTGGCTTGGGTCGTACCCCGGTGATTGGTAGCTTTATCCGTGACTTCCTGCCACGTGAAGATTTGATTGCGTATTTGGAAGCGGTACTGCGTGTCTATAACTTGCATGGTCGTCGTGACAACAAATACAAAGCCCGTATCAAGATTTTAGTAAAAGCGTTAACACCAGCCGTATTTGCAGAAAAAGTTGAAGCTGAATTTGCACATACCATCAAGACTCTAAAAATCGATGCAGATACCTTGGCGAAAATGGATGAGAATTTCACGCCATTTGCTTACCAAGATTATGCCGATGAAGACTTTGCTGAGCAGTTTGCTGCGCATCCGAAGTTTAAGCAGTGGTTCAACATCAACACCAATGCACATAAAGTAAAAGGTTATCGTATCGTCACGATTTCTCTGAAACGTGCCGGTATTGCTCCTGGTGATATGACTGTTGAAGAGATGAACCTGATTGCAGATCTTGCAGACAAGTACACCTTCGGCGAGTTCCGTACCACCCACGAACAAAACATTGCCTTGGTCGATGTACCGCAAAAAGACCTGTTTGAATTATGGCAGATCCTTGATCAGCACAATCTGGCTCGTGCGCATATTGGTTTCATTACTGACATCATCTGCTGCCCGGGCGGTGATTTCTGTTCATTGGCGAATGCGAAATCCATTCCAATTTCTGAAGCGATTTCACGCCGTTTTGATGATCTGGATACTATTTACAACTTAGGTAAACTGGATCTCAACATTTCAGGTTGTATGAATGCCTGTGGTCACCACCATGTTGGTAATATCGGTATTTTGGGTGTAGACAAAAAAGGTGCAGAGTTCTACCAAATCACGCTTGGTGGTAATGCCGACCACGATGCTTCAATTGGTGACATCCTTGGGCCATCATTTGCAGCAGACCGTATTCCAGATGTAGTGGAAGAAATTCTAAATACCTATCTTGACCTTCGAAATGACGGTGAAGAGTTTATTGATACTTACCGCCGTGTTGGCATTCAACCATTTAAGGAGCGTGCATATGCTTAATACCGCACTACAAGTGCTCTCTAAAGATGGCACGATTGCAGACAATACGTATCAATTAATTGGTGAAGATGACGTATTACCACAGGGTGACGTGGTTTTAACGGTTGAACAGTTAGACCAGATTGCCAATATTTCAGGTAAAAAAGCACTTTACATTACTGTAGATGCCTCTCCTGAAACGCATGAGTTTCCGCTTGACCAGTTAGATGCAATCTTTATCGAATTTGCAGGCTTTAACGATGGTCGTGGCTATTCATTCGCTGCATTGTTACGTCGTCAAGGTTTTGCAGGTGAGTTACGGGCTACTGGTGATGTATTTAAAGACGTGTTGAACTATATGAAGCGCTCAGGTTTCGATACTTTCGTGATTAAAGAAGGTAAAGATATTGCTGAAGCTGCTGCAGGTTTGGGTGATTTCACCAATCCTTATCAAGCTTCAACTGCAGTGCCAAAAGCACATTATCAAACAGGTGCTTGATTGTTTTAAGCAAATGTTAAAAAGCCGGATTGATTCCGGCTTTTTTATGTATGTTTAAATAAAAAACCGTGATTACATGGCTTCTAATTGGCAATTGACCATCCATTTAATCCCAAACTGATCGGTAAATGTGCCATAGAGCGCTCCCCAAAATGTCTTTTCTAAAGGCATTTCTATTTGTCCATTCACAGATAAAGCATCAAATAAGCGTTGTGCTTCTGCCTGCTCATGGGCATTCAGATTAATTGAAATATAGTGATTATTACCTGGCGTGAAAATGCTATTGGTCTGCGCACAGAATTGATCATTGGCATCAGATCCCATCAATTCCGTAAATGCATTAATCGGTAAGGATACATGCAGAATAAGATTTTTATCTGCCTCAGATAGCGTGACACCTTCTTGCGCTGGCAATTCACCATAACGGGTCAGATTGGAAAACTCGCCACCAAAAACAGATTTATAAAAGTTAAATGCTGCTTCGGTTTCGCCTTGGAAATTAAGATAATGATTAAGTTGCATGAAAAGCCTTTGTTGTTGTTTTGATGCTTCTAATCTAGCAGGCTTAAGCTTAAATTTAGATGATGAAAATATAAAAAAGTGTAAGCATAAAAAATCCCTCAACAGAGGGATTTTTTTATCTTCTCTCTCTAACTCTCTCCCTAAGGGAGAGAGTTAGAGAGAGGGGGAATATACTTGATTTTCTCTTTAACGAAGGGAAATTTTTTACAAAAGCTCAATCGCTACAGCAGTTGCTTCACCACCACCAATACACAGGGTAGCAATCCCTTTTTTACCACCAGTACGTTTTAAAGCATGAATGAGCGTCAAGATAATACGCGAACCGCTAGAGCCAACCGGATGACCAAGGGCACAAGCACCACCATTGATGTTGACCTTAGCTGGATCAAGTTTGAAGTCATCCATTGGACACATGGTCACCATGGCAAAAGCTTCGTTAATCTCCCAAAGATCGACGTCTTGAGCATCCCAACCGGTTTTATTTAAAACTTTCTGAATGGCACCGACCGGAGCAATGGTGAACTCAGATGGATGTTGAGAATTTGTAGCATAGGCCACAATTTTAGCCAGAGGTTTTAAACCTTTTGCTGCTGCATTATCCGCCGATGTTAATACCAATGCAGATGCACCGTCTGAAATCGAGCTGGCATTCGCTGCAGTAATGGTGCCGTCTTTGGCAAATGCAGGGCGAAGTGCTGGAATTTTTGCAATATTGGCATTGAACGGTTGTTCATCTTTATCAACCACTATATCGCCTTTGCGGCTCGATACGGTTACAGGCACGATTTCATCGGCAAAGTAACCTTCATTCACGGCTTTTTGTGCACGTTCTAAAGAGCGAATCGCAAAGTCATCCATTTGTTCACGCGTATAGCCACGGGTATTTGCCATGTCTTGTGCAAATGAACCCATTAAACGGCCTGTTTCTGCATCTTCAAGACCATCCAAGAACATATGGTCTTTAATTTCACCATGACCCATGCGCAAACCACCACGTGCCTTAGGCAATACATAAGGTGCATTAGTCATGGATTCCATACCGCCTGCAACCACAATTTCAGCAGAGCCGGCTTTAATCATATCAGCCGCTTGCATCACGGCTTTCATGCCAGAACCACACAGCTTATTGATGGTGACTGCGCCAGTTGAATCGGGTAGTCCAGCTTGACGCATTGCCTGGCGAGCTGGTCCTTGTTTTAAGCTGGCAGGCAACACGCAGCCCATAATGACTTCTTCGACATCGGTTGCTTGTAATCCAGCACGTGCAATCGCTTCTTTGATACATGCTGCTCCAAGTTCTGGGGCTGTTACACTGGCCAAGCTACCTTGGAAGCCGCCCATTGCAGTACGTGCCCCATTTACGATTACGATGTCTGTCATTGTTCTTTCTCCGAGATTGATTTTTTTAGGGAATTACTTTCCAAGCTTAAGCAGTATATTGAAAAATGAGCTGGAATAAACAAAGATTGTAGGATGTCTTTAGACTGATAAGTTTTTTAGCAGCTCGATAGGTTTTCTATCCGCATATGTCCCATCGCACTCAGAACCAGTTTCTGGTGATGATCAGAAACTATTGAACAGTAATAAAAACTGCCATTTGAACCTATGGGCAAGCCATTTTCCGCTTGAAAAGTTAAGCTGGGAACATTCAAAGTTCCTTTCCAGTCTAAGCGCCCATATTTTAAATCGGTAGATTCTGTATAAATAATTTTTTCACTCGTATCAATTTGCCTATTTTTATTGCTGTCGAGAAAAACCAGTAAACCGGTAGTCCATTGGTTTGTTTGACAATTCACTTTATTTTGACTTGGACATATCACCACATTGCTATGATAAATAGATGCATGCGATTTAGCTAATTGAATCGTTGAAATCAGTTTATTGGTAGTGGTATTGACTTCCTGTTTGGCTTTTATGTCTTGAAAATAAGGTAAAGCAATGGTCGCCAGAATGGCAAAAATAGCCAAAGTAACGATGAGCTCAACTAACGTGAAACCATTTTTGTTTTGAAAAAGCATTTAAAGTGATCCTGTAATATATTTTTTTTAATTATTTGTGTTATTAGTGTTTTGTTTTTTAATTGTTTTTTTGCGGGTAATATTTATTACTCAACTTTTAAGAAAGCTGTTAAAATAATTTGCAAGTGACAATAAGCTATTCATAAGAATAAATTGAGTAAAAAATTACCGAATTACAACGGAAATTGTAAGTAATTTTGTCAATAATTTACTTGATTAAAGTTATCAAGCACTTGGAAAAAAAATAAAGTGTTTGTATGATTCACTGTGAATAGCTTAAGAATAAAACTGGGGTATAAGAAAGCCTATCTCAGAAATAGCCAAATTCTAGGCTTGAGCTTGAACAACAATTGTTATCTCTGGAGGATAAATCCATGAAAATGAGTCGTATTGCATTGGCAATGCTCGTAGCTGCTCCTTTAGCAGCTGCAAACGCAGGCGTAACTGTTACTCCATTAATGCTTGGTTATACTTTCCAAGACACTCAACACAACAATGGTGCTAAAGACCACTTGATGGACTCTACTGATGGTGAGCTACAAGACGATTTATTCGTTGGAGCTGCATTGGGTGTAGAACTTACTCCATGGTTAGGTTTTGAAGCTGAATATAACCAAGTGAAAGGTGATGTAGAAGGCCTTGGCGTACCTGCAGGTGCAGAATATAAGCAGACTCAAATCAATGGTAACTTCTATGCTACTTCTGATTTGATCACTAAAAACTATGACAGCAAAATCAAGCCATATGTACTTTTAGGTGCTGGTCATTACAAATATAAAGCTGCAGGTTCAATTGCAGATGGTGAGTCTGAAGAAGGTACTTTAGGTAACGCAGGTCTAGGTGCTTTCTGGCGCTTAAACGATGCTTTATCTCTACGTACTGAAGCTCGTGCTACTTATAACATCGATGAAGATTTCTGGAACTATACAGCTTTAGCTGGCCTTAACGTAGTTCTTGGCGGTCACTTGAAACCTGCTGCTCCTGTAGTTGAAGTTGCTCCAGTTGAGCCTGTAGCTCCAGTTCAACCAGCTCCACAAGAGTTGACTGAAGACCTTAACATGGAACTTCGTGTGTTCTTTGATACAAACAAATCAAACATCAAAGACCAATACAAACCAGAAATCGCTAAAGTTGCCGAGAAGTTAGTTGAATATCCAAACGCTACTGCTCGCATCGAAGGTCACACAGATAACACTGGTCCACGTGCATTGAACGAACGTTTATCTTTAGCTCGTGCTAACTCTGTTAAATCTTCACTTGTAAATGAATACAATGTAGATCCAGCTCGTTTGTCTACTCAAGGTTTCGCTTGGGATCAACCGATTGCTGACAACAACACTAAAGAAGGCCGTGCTATGAACCGTCGTGTATTCGCGACTATTTCTGGTAGCCGTACTGTTGTTGCAGAACCTGCTCAAGCTCAATAATTAATTATTGATCTAATCTAAAAAAAGCAGCCTTAGGGCCATTGCTGTCCCACAATTTTTCACAAGAGGAAGCTCATTTGAGCTTCCTCTTGTTTTATGGGTATTTTATCGGGTGAAAATAAAGCTTTTAAAGTTCTTCTTTCAAACAAATTCACTTGAATTAT
>NZ_VOYP01000032.1:0-35529 GCF_013420235.1 Acinetobacter sp. YH01022
TCAATAACACAGAAGATTTCTGTAAAATCAAACATGGTGGTTAGAGTCTTTGGTTTGTGTAGTAACTTTCTAAATGGCTCTAACCATCTTTTTTTCAAGCGGTTTTCTTATCCGTAATTCGGGTTATTTATAATGTTACTACAAGGGGAATTGGGCCGTTTAAGATGGCATGATTTAAATCGTGTGTACTTAAAGACTGGCGTACGGATTGTTCTCGCATAATATTCTCGCTTTATAAACGGGGGCAGTATATCGATATGTCTTTACTGGATGTACAAGTTGCCACGTTGGCCAATCAGGGTATGAACTATTTAAGCACTGGAATTTCGCCAAAACGGATGGGCAATAGTCATCGCAATATTGTGCCATATCAAACCTTTAAGGCCAAAGATAAGGAATTTATTATTGCCTATTGTAATGACAAAAAATTTAAAGATCTATGTCTTGCGATTGGACTTCCTGAATTATTGCAAGAAGTGAAATTCCAGCATAATCAGGATCGGGTCAAGCATCGTGATGAGCTGATTGCCTTACTGTCTGAATATTTCCTTGGTAAAAATGCTAAAGATTGGGTTGATGCCATTCACGCCATGAAAGTGCCGGTGGGGGTGATCAATTCAGTGGAAGATGCCTTGGCTGAACCGCAAATTCAGCATCGAGACATGGTGGTGAACATTCCACATGCCTTGAATGAAAATTTCAAAGTGATTGCTTCGCCAATCAAACTTTCAGATACGCCGGTAGAATATCGCAATGCACCACCGCAGTTGGGTGAACATACCAGGCAGATTCTGTCACGTCTTAAAACGGCAGATGAGCTGCATGCCTTAAAATTGCAAGGCATTATTGATGGAGAGGTAGCTTAAGCAGCATTCTTGTGATGCATATTGGTTTTGCCTCTGTTTGACCGGAATGTTAAAGCATTCGGTCCTTTTTTCTGCCAGGAAAGATGACATCCATTTTATGCATCACGGTGTTTGTGAAATTATCCAATGCAAGAAAGCGATACCTACAAGGTGCTTGGTCAGATGCCGTGCTAAGCGTTATCATAATCAGCATAAGATCATTGGATTGCATTATGAAAATTGTCGCAGATGAAAATCTGGCATTTACTGAATATTTCTTTGCCGATTTTGGAGAAATTCAGCAGGTTGCAGGACGAACCTTAACCCATGCGGATGTGAAAGATGCAGAAGCGTTACTGGTGCGTTCTGTGACCCAAGTCAATGCCGGGCTGGTTCAGGACACAAGATTAAAATTTGTCGGCAGTGCGACCATTGGCACCGATCATCTGGATATAGTTGCTTTAGAACAATGCAACATTGCCTGGTCGAATGCTGCAGGCTGTAATGCGCAGGCCGTTGCGGAATATGTGATTACCGCTTTACTGCATTTAAAACCTGAACTGATCGATGCCAATGACAGCTTTACTTTGGGTATTATCGGTCTGGGCAATGTCGGTTCACGTCTAGCTATTATGGCCAAATTTCTGGGCTGGAAGGTGATTGGTCATGATCCCTTCGTACAGCGTGAACAAATTGAGCAAGTAGATTTAAATACCCTATTAAAAACAGCCGATGCGATTTCCACCCATGTGCCTTTAACCAAAACAGGCAATCATCCAACTTACCATCTCATCAACGCTGAAGCTTTAGCACAGATGAAGCCTGCAGCGATTTTAATTAATTCGGCACGTGGCCCAGTAATAGAAGAATCGGCTTTAATTGTCGATATTCAACAGAACCAGCGTCCAGTAGTTCTCGATGTATTTGAACATGAACCTGAAATATCAGAACAGCTGTTAAATTTAATTCGTTTGGTTACACCGCATATTGCCGGGTATAGCTTGGAAGGAAAGGCACGTGGTACACAAATGATCTACGATGCATTCTGCAGTACCTTTCATTACCCAGCGACAAAGCAATTTGAAACGCAATTGCCTGTCTGTGAACCATATTTTAAAGAGCGTGATTTAAAGGCTGTGTTAAAGCAATATTTAACCCAAATCTATGATATTGCCCGTGATGATGCCAACTTAAGGGCCTGCCTGAAAGATGGCAAGGTTGAGCAAAAAGCCTTTGATTATTTGCGTAAAACCTATCCCTTGCGCCGTGAATGGGCAGCACATGGAGGCCCGAAGGCATGAGTCAATCTATTGCTTATCAGCCGACTTGTGACTTAAAGGCCATGCAGGCACGTGCCAAAATGTATGCACAGATCCGCCAGTTTTTTGCCGGACGGGATGTACTGGAAGTTGAAACGCCAGTCTTGTCGCAGGCCGGAGTGACCGATGTACATCTGGCCTCTATACAGGCACAGCGTCATTTACAAGGTAAATTACACACCCACTATTTGCAAACCTCGCCCGAATTTGCCATGAAACGCTTGCTGGCCAGTGGCAGTGGTCCAATCTATCAAATCTGCAAAGTCTTTCGTGATGATGAACATGGGCGTAAACACAATAGCGAGTTCACCATGCTGGAGTGGTATCGTCCCGGATTTAGCTTGAAAGATTTGATGTTTGAAGTAACCGATTTGCTCAATGTGACTTTAAAACAGCGTTTTGGTGATGTTCGTCCAACGATCCTCAGCTATAAACACGCTTTTATGGATCGTCTGAATATCAATCCATTGCAAGCCAGTTTAAAAGAGCTGAAAGACTGCTGTAACCGGGTCGGCTTGAATCTGGACCTAGGTGATGATCGCCTGGGTTATATCGATTTGCTTTTTTCGCACTTTGTCGAACCGAGCCTGGGTTTTGATACGCCAGTATTTTTAACCGATTTTCCCGCTGAACTGGCCTCCTTGGCCAAAACCCGAATCGATGAGGATGGGGAACTGGTGGCTGCCCGCTTCGAGCTGTATATCGAAGGTCTGGAATTGGCCAATGCTTATGATGAATTGATTGATGCCGATGTACTGCGTTCCCGCTTTGAAGCAGATAATGCCGAACGTGCAAAACTGGGCTTACATGTCATGCCGATTGATGAATATCTGCTTGCTGCATTGCCGCACATGACAGAGTGTTCCGGTATTGCTTTAGGCATTGACCGGTTATTGATGGTCGCTACAGAGCAAATGAAACTTGAAAAAGTAGTTACTTTTCCGGCGGATATTTCCTGATTTCAGCTATTGCTCATATTTGTTGATCAGCCAAAATTCGTCCTGACTCCCTTGGTGAAAATGGAGAAGTTCCTTTTTGGGAAAAGAGGGATTTAGGGAGATTGTTAAAGATTTAAAAGCCCCACTCGGGGCTTTTTATTTATGCAATTTCAGCATATTGATGCTTAAGTTCAGCAAGTGCTTCGATTCGTTTTTGAATCAACATCTCACCAATTTCTTGACCTTTCACATCGGCAGGTAAGTCTTGCGCTTTAATATTGCGGACCACTTCCATTGCCTTAAGTATATAAGCAGCCTGAGGATACTCACGATCTTCTAGCCCTAAACGACCACGGGAGTCGCATTCACAGGCCTGTATAAACGCCTCCACTCGTTCAGGGCGACGTAACACATCCAGACGTTGCAACAAACGCCATAAAGTACCCGGTTTCAGGCTTAAGGCCTGATGGCATTTTAAATGTTCTTTACAGACTGCAATGGCCAGCTGTTTGGTATTGGTTGGGACTTTCAGACGGTCACAGAGTTCAGTCACCGGTTTGACCCCGCGTTCTTCGTGCATGATATGGCGCGGTAATTCATTTGCTGGTGTCAAGGCCTTGCCCAAGTCGTGAACCAGCACTGCGAAGCGGACATCTAAAGAATAGTCGGCTTTACAGGCCTGTTGTAATGACATCATGGTATGAATGCCACTGTCAATTTCCGGATGATATTCAGGGCGCTGTGGAATACCGTATAAAGCATCCAGCTCCGGGAACAGGACTTTTAACGCACCACAGGTACGTAAAACGGTAAAATATTCATCGGCATAATCTTCCATCAGCGCACGGGAAGTTTCTTTCCAGACACGTTCCTTAATTAGCGCATTGAGTTCACCTGATTCCACCAATTGTTTCATTAAGGTGAGGGTTTCTTCTGCCACGCTAAAGCCTAAACTTTTATAACGTGCAGCAAAGCGCGCAATGCGCAGAACACGTAGCGGATCTTCAACAAAGGCATCGGATACATGGCGTAAAATGCGTTGTTCCAAGTCCTGCTGACCCGCATAAGGATCATAAATATTGCCTTCGTTATCCATGGCCATGGCATTGATGGTCAGGTCACGACGAATCAGATCATCTTCAAGACTAACGCTCGGATCGGTATAAAATTCAAAGCCATGATAGCCACGACCTGATTTACGTTCAGTGCGTGCCAGTGCATATTCTTCTTTTGTTTCTGGATGTAAAAAAACAGGGAAATCCTTACCCACAGGCTGATAGCCCTGAGCAAGAAGTTGTTCCGGTGTTGCACCGACCACAACATAATCTTTCTCGTGATAGGGGTGCCCGAGCAAGTGATCTCGAACCGCACCGCCTACTAAATAAACTTGCATGAAAAAACCTCTATTCTTCAAGCAATCATGCTACAGAATAGAGGTTTTCTCAAGTCACAAAATGTGATCTAGCTGACTAAATCAAAGTGCTAATTTTTCATTTTCCTGAATTTCAGCAACGGTTAATGCAGTCATGTTCACCAAGCGACGTGTAGTCGTAGTTGGTGTCAGGATGTGGACAGGTTTAGATACACCTAACAGGATAGGACCAATGGTAACGTTATTCCCTGAAGTCGATTTCAACAGGTTAAACGAAATGTTGGCTGCATCCAGGTTTGGCATAATCAGCAAGTTTGCAGAACCTTTGAAACGTGAGTTCGGGAAAGCAAAGTGACGGATGTTTTCGTCAAGTGCCGCATCACCGTGCATTTCACCTTCAACTTCCAGTTCAGGCGCAGTTTCAGACAAGATGTCATACACTTTACGCATTTTTTGCGCGCTTAAGTCATCTTGGTCGCTACCGAAGCTTGAGTGAGAAAGAAGTGCGATACGTGGTGTTACACCAAAACGACGTACTTCTTCAGCAGCCAAAATGGTCATTTCAGCAAGCTGTTCAGCTGTCGGGTTACGGTTAATGTATGTATCCGCGATGAACAGGTTACGGTCTTCAAGCATTAATGCATTGAGCGTAAAGAATGTGTTATGACCTTCTTTCTTACCAATGATGTTGCTTACGAAGTCAAGATGAATGTCATAACTTGAGTAGGTACCACACAGCATACCGTCTGCAAGACCGTGTTTCACCAGCATAGATGCAATTAAGGTAGAACGGCGACGTGCTTCACGTTGCGCATACTCAGGTGTCACACCTTTACGTTGCATGATGCTGTAGTAGTCATCAGCAAACATTTCGTAATGTGGGTTCTTTTCTTGATCGATAATGGTGATGTTCACTCCATCTTCAAGACGTAGACCTAATTTCTTGATATTTGCTTCAATCACTGCAGGGCGACCGACAAGGATTGGTTTAGCCAGACCTTCATCGACTGCAATTTGTACTGCACGAAGTACACGCAGGTCTTCACCTTCAGCATAGGCAATACGCTTAGGATCAGTTTTCGCCTGGGCGAAAATTGGTTTCATCATGAATGCAGAGTTGTAAACAAACTCAGACAGACGTTGACGGTAAGCAGAGAAGTCCTGAATCGGGCGAGTGGCTACGCCAGAGTCCATCGCTGCCTGTGCAATTGCCGGGGCAATTTCAAGAATCAAACGCTGATCGAGTGGACGCGGAATTAAATAGTCACGGCCAAATGATGCTGATTTTTCACCATACGATGCTGCATCTGCTTCAACATGTGCCATGCGCGCAATGGCATGTACACAGGCAATCTTCATTTCTTCATTGATGGTGGTTGCGCCAACGTCAAGCGCGCCACGGAAGATATACGGGAAGCACAGTGCATTATTTACCTGGTTTGGATAGTCTGAACGACCAGTTGCCATGATCACGTCATCACGAACTTCATGTGCATGTTCAGGCAGAATTTCTGGATCCGGGTTTGCCAAGGCAAAGATAATCGGATTTGCAGCCATGGTTTTCACCATTTCTTTGGTGAGAATACCGGCAGCTGACAGACCCAGGAACATATCAGCACCTTCAAGTACTTCACCGAGCTGAGTAGCGGTGATGTCTTGTACGTATGCTTTTTTAGATTCATCCAGACCTTCACGCTGAGTGGTTAATAGACCACGTGAATCGGCAACGATGATATTCTCTTTCTTAGCACCCAGGGCACAAAGAAGATTTAAGCAAGACAGTGCTGCTGCACCTGCGCCTGAAGCAACAATCTTGATTTCTTCAATTTTTTTGCCGTTAAATTGCAATGCATTCAGAAGAGCTGCACCCACAATAATAGAGGTACCATGCTGGTCATCGTGGAACACAGGAATGTTCATGCGTTCACGAAGTTTTTGCTCGATATAGAAACATTCTGGTGCCTTGATATCTTCAAGGTTAATCCCACCAAAAGTAGGTTCTAGCGCGGCCACGATGTCGACAATTTTGTCAGGGTCGTTTTCATCAATTTCAATATCGAATACATCGACACCGGCAAATTTTTTGAACAGTACGCCTTTACCTTCCATTACCGGTTTAGATGCCAAAGGACCGATATTTCCTAAACCCAGTACTGCAGTACCATTACTCACCACTGCTACAAGGTTACCGCGTGCAGTATAAAGGGCAGCAGTTGAAGGGTCACGTTCAATCTCAAGACATGGTGCAGCAACACCTGGTGAGTAGGCAAGCGCTAAGTCACGTTGATTGACCAGTTGCTTGCTAGGCGTGACGCTGATTTTTCCTGGTGTTGGGAATTCGTGATAATACAATGCCTGTTGTTTTAAAGATTGATCTTCCATCTGTATCTCGTTTGTTACTGGAGTAATTCAGCAAAGCTGCTGGTTTTCTGCTTGGTTGCATCGAATATAACATTTGTTGCGACCTTATCACAGTCGCGTATGTGTCTTTTTCAGGCAAAGTTGGGGGGTGAAAGGTTGACTTATATCAAGAAGGTATAAGTCGATGTTGTTCCAGGTATGTGGTGGCTTCTTTTTCAGGAAGCGGCTTGGAAAAAAAGAAACCTTGAGCAATATCGCATTCCAGATCTTGCAGGTACTGTAGTTGTTGCTTAGTTTCAATACCTTCTGCAACCACCATCATTCCCATAGCTTTGCCCATGGCGATCATAGCACTGACAATCGCTTCCTGCTTATTTTTTCCGATTTTGGATATAAAACTGCGATCTATTTTAAGTATATCAATCGGGAAATCGGCAAGATAAGACAGGGAAGAGTAGCCTGTGCCAAAATCATCTAGCGAGATATGAATTTTCCGTTTTTTAATTTCATTCAACAGGTTTTTCACCGTGACTGAATTTTCCAGTAACGATGATTCGGTAATTTCAAGTTCCAGGCTGGAACCACAAATGTTATAGGTCTGGATGGCATGATCCAGATCTTCCAGCAATTGTCCGCGTTGTAATTGCTGGGCCACCACATTGACGGATATGCAAATATTGTCAAACCCGATATTGTTCCAGTAGCGGATCTGTTTGGCTGTTTGTTGAATCACAATCCGGCCAATATCCGAGATCAGGCTGGTTTGTTCTGCTAGAGGAATAAACAGGTTCGGAGGAATAATGCCCTTGCTTGGATGATTCCAGCGCACCAGTGCTTCAAAACCGTAAATATTTTGATCACTGAAATTTATTTTCGGCTGATAGTAAACAATTAGCTCATTATTATTGATGGCATGGCGCAAATCGCGTTCCAGATAAATGCCTTGTTCAAGTAAAGCGCTACTGTTATTGGAGTAGAAACGACAGGCATTGCCGCCCAGGTTTTTTGCTTCAGTCAAGGCTTGTTCAGCGCAATTATTCAGATAATCCAGCTGACGTCCATTTTCCGGATAGAATGCAACGCCCATGGACAGGGTGATAATATGGTCCTGATCGAAAATGTTAAAGGGTAAGGAAAAAGCTTTACTTATACGTTCACAATGATGTTGAATCGACGGGTTAGTAGGTGAAACCTCATAGACAATTGCAAAATCATCACCATTCAGATGCGCTACAAATAATGCTTCGGTATTAGTCAGTCGCAGTCTTTGTGCAACTTGGCGTAACAGTTCGTCACCACCACTATTACTTAAAAATTCATTTAAAGGCCTGAAACGATCGATATTTAAACGAATAACGGCCAGCTGCTTAATGGAATCTTTTTGACTAATTAAATATTGATGTAACTGGTAGTTGTAATAAAAACGGTTCGGCAAATCGGTTAAAGGATCGTAATTTTCTAAATAAGACAACCGTTGTTCTTGCAGTTTACGTTCAGTTAAATCGGAGACGATACCGATATAGTGGGTGACACGGTTCTGCTCATCGCTAATGGCATTAATGCGCATCCAGATGGTTGCTTCTTCACCTGAAAGGAATGTTTCCTGCAGTTCACCATCAAACTCACCGATTTTTCCCAGCTGCTGAAGAATCGAGTAGTGGCTGTTTCTTTGTTGTGACTGATAATTTTCCGTAATATCAAATAAATTTTTGCCAATAATATGTCGGTGAGTAAAACCGGTGAGTTGTTCATAAAATGGATTGACGTCAATGTAGCATAGCTGATCATCGAGAATAAAAATGCCTTCAGTTGCTTGCTGAAGTACACTGGCAGCTAATTTTAAGCGTTCCTGATCGGTACGTTCCTGATGAATGTCACGACGGATACCCACCATGCGCAGGGGCTTTTTATTGACCGGATCACGAGCAATGACCCGACCAATATCATGGACCCATTTCCACTTGCCATTGCTGTTCTGAATTCGATAGCTGGCTTCATAAAGTGGTGACTGACCACGTAAATGTTGTTTCATTGCATGCTTGAACTGCTCAATATCATCCAGATGAATAATATTTTGCAGTTGATGATGATGCAGTTTAGAGGGCTTCAGGGTTTTTTGCTGTTTTGCGTCCGTCACCAGAATTTCACGATCTTTGATATTCCAGTCCCAGGGGCGTAGTCCGGCAATTTCATGTGCCAAAACCAGATTCTGTTGCTGATTTTCCAGATCAGCATTCATTTTGGCAATATCAACAGTTCGTTCTTTAACTTTTTGCTCCAGCAGCTGATTGTTTAATTGTAATTGCAGCTCTATATCTTTTGATTTATTAATTTCAGCTTGTAACTGTTTGCATAATTCATCGGTCCATAAAACCTGTTGTTTGGCATTTTTAACTAAACGGTTGTTTTTTGAGTACAGTACAGAAATACGCTGATGAATACGCGATGTGATATTGGCGCATAATAAAATGACAATCAGTGCAAAATTAATGGTGAGATGGAATAAAGGATCTGATGTTTCTGTGCTGATAAATTGTGAAGCCAGATAAGGAAAAATAGCAGGTATAAATGCCAGACAGAAATAAGTTAAGCGCTGGGTTAAAAAGGTCAGGGCAAATGCCTGACTCACAATCAGTAATAATGCTGACAAAATTAAGGCATGAACATGACTAAAGGCAGGGTTGTATTGAGGTAAATAGTAGTAAACCAGGCCCATACCTAAGGCAATACAGCTACCAATCACTAAACTTTGAATTTGTAGCCAACGATGCGCATGAGCTAAGGCAAATTGGTCGGGTTTAAAATAAACACTGTTAATTAGCAAACACAGGCAACACAAGAGTTCGGTGCCTATAAACCAAAAATTGAAATAAAAAGAAGGTTTTATAAAATAAAATTGGTAAATGCCATAAACATATGCCGATACAATCACAATACTGACTATAAAGAAGCGGCTAAGTCGAATTGTATTGCTAATTTGTGCAGCATTCACATGCTGTTTAATATACTCGTCTTGAAGATCTGACATACAGGCAAAAACCTTAATTATTATTTTGCAATAAATTTACTTTCTAAATATTGATTGAGTTAAAAAAATAAACTGTATTTTAAATATACATTTGTATCTTTAATTCAAGAGTAATAATGTTGTTGAAAAAAATCAATCACATCACAAGTTATTCATCCAAATTTTGATGAACTATACAGTTAAGTTATAATTTAAAATAGATAAAGCAACAATCGGCGCCGTTTCTGTTCGTAATACACGATTGCCGATGCACCAGTTTATAAAGCCTGCTTGGTTGGATAATTGTATTTCCGTTTCACTTAGACCACCTTCAGGTCCAATTAATAGCGCAATGTCTTGTGTCGCATTTTCCAGCACATTCACTTGATCTTTATTCGGAGCAAGCACCAGTTTTGTGGTCGGGAGTTCTGTCTCTAACCAGTCTTGTAAAGATACAGGTGCTAACACTTCAGGAACTTTGTTCATGCCGCATTGCTCACAAGCAGCGATGGCAATGCCTTGCCAGTGATCTATTTTCTTTTGGTCACGATCATATTTAAGGCGCATTTCACAGCGTTCAGAAGTCAGCAACTGGATTTTGGATACGCCAAGTTCTGTGGCTTTTTGAATGACATAATCCATTCGATCCCCTTTACTCATTACCTGTCCAAGCAAGGTACTAAAAGCTGGAGTACGGTCATCAGGATTGAAGGAATCGACAGAAACATGGGCTGATTTTTTTGCGACTTCAATAAGCGTAACTTCATATTCACCACCCCGTCCATTGAACAAGGTGGCTTTTTCACCGACTTGTGCACGTAATACTTTGACCCAGTGATGAAAAACCGTTTCAGTTAATTCAGCATTCATATCCACTGCTAAGTCAGCTTCAATATAAAAACGTGGCATTTAAGTATTACTCACAAATCAGATATAAATTAAGCTAGACCAAGATCAGTCACGAGTTGACGTGTTGGATCTGTCGTGTTCATAGTGTAGAAGTGCAAGCTCGGTGCACCGCCTGCAAGCAGACGTTCACACAATTTCACCACAACTTCATGACCAAAGGCCTTGATACTTGCCGTGTCATCGCCATAAGTCGCCAATTGCTTGCGAATCCAGCGCGGGATTTCTGCACCGGTACCATCTGCGAAGCGAATCAGATTGCTGGCATTGGTAATTGGCATAATACCCGGAGCCACCGGAATGTTCACACCTTCTTTCTGAATGCGATCTACAAAATAGAAGTAGGCATCCGGATTAAAGAAGAACTGGGTTAGAGCGGCATTGGCACCGGCATTGGCTTTTTCGACAAAGTGTTGAATGTCTTTATCAAAGTTTTCTGCCTGTGGGTGCATTTCCGGGTAAGCGGCCACTTCAATGTGGAAGTGATCGCCTGAATGTTCGCGGATAAAACGAACCAGATCCTGCGCATAAGGTAATTCACCCAGGCCAACCTGACCTGAAGGCAAGTCACCACGAAGCGCCACAATACGGTCGATGCCTTGTGATTTGTATAGATCAAGCAATTCTGCGATACGCGCTTTGTCATCACCGATACAAGACAGGTGAGGGGCAACAGGCGTGCCTTTGCCATTAAAGTCATTGATTGCAGCAAGTGTACGTTCACGAGTGGAACCACCGGCACCATAAGTCACTGAAAAGAACTCAGGATTTAACAGTTGTAATTCTTTATGCACAACACGAAGTTTTTCCGCCCCGGCATCAGTTTTGGTCGGGAAAAACTCAAAAGAAATTGGAACACGTTTGGTCATTTTTCAAATCCTTTTTATAAGTACTGTTTTAATTTTTCACCCTCTCCCTGACCTCTCCCAAAGGGAGAGGAGAATTCATTACTGAATTATGCAGGGTTTAAGCCATATTTATTCATATGATGAAATTAAACATCCATCGGAAATAAATCTGGTGCTCACCCTCTCTTGCTCTTGTTTTAAAGCAATGCTTAAAACAAGCTCAGGGAGAGGGATGGGGTGAGGGGTATTAGTATTTATAAGTCTCAGATTTGAATGGACCTTCAACTTGTACGCCAAGGTAATCAGCCTGTTCTTGAGTCAATTGAGTCAAGACACCGCCGAAACCGGCAACCATTGCCGCAGCAACTTCTTCGTCCAGTTTCTTAGGAAGCAGTTCTACACGAATCGCAGCCTGTTTTTGCTCTTCAGGAAGATCAGCAAATTTTTCGGCAAACAAGTGCATTTGAGCCAATACCTGATTGGCAAATGAACCGTCCATCACACGTGATGGGTGACCAGTCGCATTACCCAGATTCACTAAACGACCTTCAGAAAGAAGGATTAAATAATCGTTTTCATTTTCTGAACGATACACTTGGTGTACTTGAGGTTTAACTTCAACCCATTTGTAGCCACGTAGGTAGTTGGTATCGATTTCAGTATCGAAGTGACCGATGTTACACACCACTGCACCTGCTTTTAATGTATCTAACATTGCAGCGTCACATACGTGGTAGTTACCTGTAGTCGTTACGATCAAGTCAGTGTTTTGAAGAAGATCCGCATTTACGTCTTCTTTTTTACCTGTTTGCACGCCGTTTTTGTATGGAGATACAACTTCGTAACCGTCCATACATGCTTGCATTGCACAGATTGGATCGATTTCAGTAACACGTACGATCATGCCTTCTTGACGAAGTGATTGAGCAGAACCTTTACCTACGTCACCGTAACCAATCACCAGTGCACGACGACCAGACATCAACATGTCAGTACCGCGTTTGATGGCATCGTTTAGAGAATGGCGGCAACCGTATTTGTTGTCGTTTTTGGACTTGGTTACTGAGTCATTTACGTTGATTGCAGGAACTTTTAAAGTGCCGTCACGTAACATTTCATAAAGACGTTGCACACCCGTAGTGGTCTCTTCAGTCACACCATGGATTTTCGCTAACACTTCAGGATATTTTTCGTGAACAAGAGCAGTCAAGTCGCCGCCATCGTCCAGAATCATGTTGGCATCCCAAGGTTTGCCATTCACGTTGATTTGTTGTTCCAAACACCACATGTATTCTTCTTCAGTTTCACCTTTCCAGGCAAAAACAGGAATACCGCGTGCAGCGATTGCAGCAGCTGCGTGGTCTTGAGTAGAGAAGATGTTGCAAGAAGTCCAACGTACTTCAGCGCCCAATTCAACTAAAGTTTCAATTAAAACTGCAGTTTGAATGGTCATGTGAATACAGCCGAGAATTTTCGCGCCTGCAAGTGGTTTTGCTGCTGAGTAGCGTTTACGTAAGCCGATCAGCGCTGGCATTTCTGCTTCAGCAAGTTTAATTTCTTTACGGCCGTAGTCAGCTAGGGAAATATCGGCAACTTTATAATCTGTAAATGAAGCATTAACCGCGTTCATCACGATCTCCTTATAAAAAACAATAATTGATCATTCAGTTCGCGGATGCCGTTGTTGGTTGATCAGACAAGTTCAACCGATCGTCGAGCCTGGCGCTTTTACATTTTGTACCTGTAAAACGTCGCAGCATCCCTCGACTAGCGAAGTATTGTACTTGGAAATTGATTTTGTTCCAATCTGAAATTGATTATTATCAACACAATTATATTTTTGAGCTTTTATTATGGCTTTAGAAATGCCTGAAGAATTAGCCCGTCTGGAAGCAAATGGCGGAATTTTTGCAGTTTGGATGCTGCTGCAACATTTAGGTATTGATGCCGATATTCAGCAGCTGGTAGAGGTCTGTGGATATGATGGTGAAAATGGCACGACGACCATCGGTCTAGCTGTAGCACTAAAAAAGTTTGGTTTTCATGTGCAGTTTTATACCGATCCTGACCCTGATCTTCAGGAGAGTGAAAAGCTTAGTTATCAGGAAGCTGAGCAACTGAATTTACCTATTCTTCCTGCATTAAATTATCAGCAAATCCAGCTAGCATTTGATCAAAATAAATTTGTGATTGTTTATTACGACACCTTGGAAGGCGTGGGTAATCATTCTCTTGTTTATGATGCCAATGAAGATGAAATCTGCTTTTTTGACAGTTTTGATGTGATGCCTGCCGCTATATTTGAACAACAACGAAATGTAGAAGGTATTTGCAGACAAGTGATTGTGGTCGATATTAATGATGATATCGAGCGCTAATATTTAAAATTGTATAAAACAAAAGCCCATCAAATGATGGGCTTTTTCATCTTTAATTTATTTTTCAGCAGCCTTTGCTTTTTCAGTCCAGTAATCTGCTTGTTCTTCATCTGTTTCTATGCCTAGACCATTTTCATAGATAAAGGCCAAATCACGCATAGCTTGAACTTCACCCCATTCAGAAGCCTGCTTGACTAAAGACACAGATTTGGTCACATCTTTTTCAATTACATCACCACGACGGAAATAACCCGCCAATTCTAAAGTCGCAGCAGGGTGTTTCTGTATATTGGCTTTACTCAGCCAGTAATAGCCGAGTTCAAAATGTGCTTTGGATTCTTCCGGGTCTTCTTCAGCCAAGTCTTTGGCATAAACGGTATAACCTTCACCCAGCCAGTACATCGCTTCGACATTACCATTTTCTGCGGCTTTCAGCGCCCATTCTTCGGCAAGAATAATGTCATCATCATGCTCGCTTTGCATATACAGCTCAGCCAGTTCAAATTGCGCTTTTGCATTTCCTGTAATGGCTAAATTCATCAGTGAGGCAGGAGGAGAAATTCGGTTAGACATACCTATATCCAAAAACTTTTGCTATAGCCTAAAAGGAATGAAATAAAAAAGCCAATCCGAAGATTGGCTTTTACAGTATCGTGACTAAAAACATCAACTCATGTCAGTGCTTTTAACCGAGAGGGTGTTCACAAACACTCAGTGTTCTTGCTGAATACCGGCAACCAACCAGTCCTGATTAGAACCCGCAGGTTTTACAAAATGCCAAACTTCTGCAAAAGGTTGTGGCAAGCTGTTTAAGTCTTCGCTTACTGTACCGGTAAAACGAACACTTACAACATATTGACCATTTTCAGTTGCAGAATCGACCACCATTGCATTCAGGTTAGAGAACTCGGCAACGTCCTGGTCTTGGTTCGCCATAATGTCGTTATACATAGACTGATAAAGATCAGGGGTTAAATAACGTTGAATTTCAGCAATGTTGCTTGCTGTATTCATGGACTGAATATGGTTAAAGCGTTGACGGGCAACACGCAAGAATGCAGCAGGTTCGGTGCCATCTGGCAATTGGTTGCCGCTTTGTGTTGAAGCTGCACCAAAAGGTGCTTGAGTTGCTGCACCTGCAGAACCACCTACAGACTGACCAAAAATATTGGTGCTGTCATTTGAAGTACGTGGTGCTGCATTTTGCTGACCAAACGGCGCTGTGTTTCCAGCATTGTTTGGTGCATAAGGATTATTGGCTGCTAATTTTTTTTTTGCTCCGAATTTACGGAACAAGAAGAATGCTACTGCTGCTGCCAGAAGAATCCAGATCCAGCCCGGAATTCCGCCTTTTTCTTCCTCTTGCTGAGTTTGTGCTTCACTTGCAGCTTTATCATCTGCTAAAGCATTAGCTGCAACTGCACCAACTGCAGCACCAGCAACACCAGCAGCAACCATTTTACCTACACCTGAACCAGATTTTTGTTGGGCAGGAGCAACAGGTTGTTGAACAGGAGTAGCTTGACGCGGTTGTTGGTAAGATTGGGTTGGAGCAGCAGAACGACTCATACCATGGCTTTTACCACCACCTGCACGTTTCGCTTCGGCCATCGGTGCAACCACCAAAGCTGCCATTAAAATACCGGCCATCAAACCACGCTGTCGAACTTCCATCGATTTTTTCCTAAATAAAAAAATAAATTATAGCTCTATAGTTATGCAGTCATTTGCCCTGAATTTCAATATCAAATTGGTGTTTTTTTACATAATCTTTCATATGTTTAAGCTTAAGCCAGTTCTTCACTTAAGCTTATGGCTTCAGTCAAGGCCTCATGCAAACGTGCTACCGAAATGATCTGCACGTTCGGAATTGGTTTTTGTGGCGCATTGCCTCGAGGCAAAATAATGTATTTAAAACCATGCTTAATGGCTTCTTTTAAACGTTCCTGACCATTCGGCACCGGACGAATTTCGCCGGATAATCCGACTTCTCCAAATACCGCCAGTTGTTGTGGCAAGGCTTTGCCACGCAAGCTGGAGGCACAGGCTAAAAGAACGGCCAGATCTGAACCGGTTTCAGTAATCTTTAAACCACCAACCACATTGACATAGACATCCTGTCCGGAAGTTTGCACACCGCCGTGACGGTGCATGACAGCCAGCAGCATGTTCAGGCGGTTTTGTTCCAGACCGAGTGCCACACGACGCGGTTGACCATGAGCATCATCCACCAAAGCCTGTACTTCGACCAACAGGGGACGGGTGCCTTCGCGGCTGATCATCACAATTGAACCGGGAATGGCTTCATCATAACGGCTTAAGAAAATAGCCGACGGATTGGAGACTTCACGTAAGCCTTTATCGGTCATGCCAAACACGCCCAGTTCATTGACTGCCCCGAAACGGTTTTTTACCGCGCGAATCATTCGGTAACGTGAGTCGGATTGTCCTTCAAAATACAGGACACAGTCGACCATGTGTTCCAGTACACGGGGTCCCGCCAATGCGCCTTCTTTGGTCACATGACCCACAATGAACAGCGCTGTGCCACTATTTTTGGCAAAACGGGTCAGTAACGCAGCCGATTCACGAATTTGCGAAACACCACCCGGTGCCGACTGCAAGGTTTCGGTATATAAGGTTTGAATCGAATCCAGAATGGCAACAGCAGGGCGTTCTTGCGCTAAAACTTCACAAATCCGTTCCACACAGGTTTCTGCCATGACTTTAAGATGTTCAGTTGGCAACTCCAGACGATGGGCACGCAAAGCGACTTGTGACAGCGACTCTTCACCAGTCACATAGAGTGCAGAACTCTGCGCAACTGCCATATGGGTCGCCGTTTGTAAAAGAATCGTGGATTTACCAATTCCGGGATCACCGCCAATCAGAACCACTGAACCGGTGACCAGACCACCGCCCAGAACGCGGTCAAATTCACCTATCCCGGTAGCCAAGCGTGTTTCATGTGAAACAGAAACTTTATTCAGGGTGGTGATGTTGGCAGCCTGACCAGCATAGCCGCCGCCCATTTTTGGCTGTGCCCGGTGACTTACGGCAGGTTCCAGACGTACTTCAGTCAGACTATTCCATTCTCCGCAATCTGAACATTGTCCCGCCCATTTCGGATGGTCAGTTCCACATTGTTCGCAACGGTAAACAGTTTTGACTTTGCTCATTTGAGTGGTATCTATATAAATCAGAAGATGGGTGAAGAATGTAGCAATAGCTGTATGGAAATACAATTTTTTGCATAAATTCTCGCCAAACTTTATCTTGGCACGTAAACTGCTAACTTGAAGGGAAATGAAGAAAAGGAAAGTAAAATGGACTCGATCTGGATGAAAAAGCGACAAAAATACAGTCAAGCTTGAAAAATATTTAACAAATGCTCAAAAAACTTTATTGATTTATTTTAATTTGAGCTACTTTTATCACACGAAATTTGAGAGACGAAAATAACAATGTCAAATGAGAACCATAGTTTACTGACTGAAGGTGGTGAACTGCAGCGGAGTTTATCGAATCGGCATTTGCAACTTATTGCGATTGGCGGGGCAATTGGTACAGGTCTATTCATGGGTTCGGGTAAAACCATCAGCCTGGCCGGACCATCCATTCTGATCATTTATATGATTATTGGTTTTATGGTTTTTTTGGTCATGCGTGCGCTTGGCGAACTGTTACTGTCTAACCTGAAATACAAGTCTTTTATTGATTTTTCAACCGATTTGATTGGTCCATGGGCGGGTTATTTTGTCGGCTGGACCTATTGGCTGTGCTGGATCACCATTGGTATTGCTGACTTGTCGGCCATTATTTATTACCTGCAGTTCTTTAACGGGGGGCTGCCGTTTACGCCTGGTGAAGGGGTCATGATCAGTGTTGCCGCCATTGTGTTTATTATGGGGCTGAATCTGGTTACCGTTAAATTGTTCGGTGAGTTAGAGTTCTGGTTTGCTTTAATCAAGATTATTGCCATTGTCGTATTGATTACTGTGGGTCTGTGGATGATCTTTACCGGGTTTTCTTCTACCGCAGGTGAAGTCGCTTCCTTTACTCATCTCTGGTCACATGGTGGTTTATTCCCAACAGGCGTGACGGGTTTCTTGGCAGGTTTCCAGATTGCCATCTTTGCCTTCGTCGGTGTGGAACTGGTGGGTACCACAGCAGCTGAAACCAAAGATCCTGAACAGAACTTGCCTAAAGCAGTCAACTCGATCCCTATTCGTATCATCATTTTCTATGTGCTGGCACTGGTCATTGTCATGTCAGTTACGCCATGGAACAAGATTGATCCGAACATCAGTCCATTCGTCAACCTGTTTAGCCAGGCCGGTATTGCTGCTGCAGCGATTATCATGAATTTGGTGGTGTTATCTTCGGTGATGTCATCCATGAACAGTGGGGTGTTCTCGACCAGCCGTATGCTGTTTGGTCTGTCACGTGAAGAGCAGGGTCCTAAAGCCTTCGGTCATTTAAATAAACGTGCTGTTCCTGCAAATGCTTTGTATTTCTCGGCAATCTGTTTGTTACTGGGTGCTGCACTTCAGTACTTCGTGCCGAATACGGTTGAAGCTTTTACTTTGGCAACCACGCTTTCAACCATCCTGTTTATCTGTGTCTGGTTGATGATTATCTGGAGCTATATTGTGTATTACAAAACACGTCCAGAACTGCATGCCAAATCAACCTTTAAACTTCCTGGTGGATTGTTTACCTGCTGGTTGGTAATCATCTTCTTTATCGGCATGATTTATGTGTTGTCTTTAGAAGCAGACACCATGAAAGCGCTGATGGTCAGCCCGATCTGGTTCATTATCTTGATTATTGGCTACTTTGGTTTCTACAAACCAAAACATAAATAATCACTGCAAATGATTAAAACGCCAGTTTGAAACTGGCGTTTTTTTTTATCTCACTATAATCTCTAGCGTTTAGTGCTTTGGTCATGTCCCATGATCAGGTTATACTTCTTCGAAAATATCAAATAGGTGGTCAGATGCGTCTTGTCATTTGCTGCATCAGTTTATTGGCGACAGGTTTTGCTTTAGTTGGTTGTGGTCAGTCTGGAGCTTTGCAGCTACCGAGTGATCCGAATTACGACAAACGTGCAAAATATTTGTTATATCCCAATGTAGATTCAAAACAGCAATCCTCAAATAAGCAAGAAGCCGCTCCAGTAGCATCAGAGCTTCCTGCTTCATCTGCTGCAACGAATTAATTTTTAATATCTAAACGCGTCATCGAAAGGATACATTCATGAGTTTTACCCGCATCAATGGGGTTTTGCATGCCGAGCAATGTTCTCTACAACAGCTTGCGCAGCAATTTGGCACGCCACTTTATGTTTATTCAAAAGCGACTTTTGAAAAGCATTATTTAGACATGGATCGTGCTTTTAGCTTTATCGATCATCAAATTTGTTTTGCGGTAAAGTCTAACTCTAACCTTGCGGTGTTGAATGTACTGGCCAAGTGTGGCGCGGGCTTTGATATTGTTACTGGTGGTGAACTGGCTCGTGTGCTTAAGGCGGGTGGGGATGCCTCTAAAATTGTATTCTCGGGTTTAGGCAAATCTGAAGCCGATATCCAAAAAGCGCTAGAAGTAGGTATTGCCTGCTTTAACGTCGAGTCTTATGCCGAGCTGGATCGTATTCAGAAAGTGGCAGCAAGCTTAGGTAAAAACGCCCCAATTTCCTTGCGTGTCAATCCGGATGTCGATGCCAAAACTCATCCATACATTTCAACCGGTTTAAAAGAAAACAAATTCGGTATTCCTTCTGATACCGTATTTGAAACCTATCAATATGCGGCGTCATTGCCAAATCTGGACGTTGTAGGGATTGACTGTCATATCGGTTCACAATTGACTGAAACCCAGCCTTTTGTCGATGCACTGGATCGTGTGATTGTGATGATTGAGAAACTTAAAGAATTAGGTATCAATCTAAAACACATCGATATCGGTGGCGGTTTAGGTGTGACTTATAAAGATGAAGTTCCACCGACGGTAGAAGAATATGCCAATGCCTTGAAGCCAGCTTTAGAAAAACTCGGTCTGAAAGTGTATATGGAACCGGGTCGCAGTATTTCTGCCAATGCCGGTGTGTTACTGACTAAAGTCGATTTGCTTAAACCGACCAATCACCGTAAT
This sequence comes from Acinetobacter sp. YH01022, assembly GCF_013420235.1. NCBI lineage: Bacteria > Pseudomonadati > Pseudomonadota > Gammaproteobacteria > Moraxellales > Moraxellaceae > Acinetobacter > Acinetobacter sp. YH01022. The sequence continues at coordinate 20,131 of NZ_VOYP01000032.1, forward strand.
TTCGCAATTATTGATGCCGCGATGAACGACCTGATTCGTCCTGCTTTGTATGAAGCATGGATGGATATTCAGGAAGTGATTCCACGTACTGACGTTGAAGCGAAAGAGTGGGATGTCGTCGGGGCGATTTGTGAAACGGGTGATTTCCTGGGTAAAGAGCGTCAGCTGGCGATTAAAGAAAATGATGTACTGGCTGTGTTGGGTGCGGGTGCTTACGGTTTCGTGATGAGCTCGAACTATAACAGTCGCGGACGTGCTGCTGAAGTGATGGTGGATGGTGATCAGGCACATCTGATTCGTGAGCGCGAAAGCATTGAATCTTTGTGGGAACGTGAACGCTTATTGCCATAATGGAGATGTCTGAGATGTTTTTAGAATTTACCAAAATGCATGGTCTGGGCAATGACTTCATGGTGGTTGATCTGATCAGCCAGCGTGCCTACCTGGATACTGTCACTATTCAACGTTTGGCAGATCGCCACTTTGGCATTGGTTTCGACCAGTTGCTAATTGTTGAGCCACCTGATTTACCCAATGTCGATTTTAAATATCGTATTTTCAATGCCGACGGTTCTGAAGTGGAGCAATGCGGAAACGGTGTGCGCTGTTTTGCACGTTTTGTGCATGAGCGTCAGCTCACCACCAAAACCAAAATTAAAGTGCAGACCAAAGCCGGTATTGTAGAGCCTGAGCTGGGTGTGAATGGCTGGGTTCGTGTGAACATGGGTTATCCTAAATTCTTGCCAAGTGAAATTCCATTTTTGGCAGATGAACCGGAAAATTTGTATGACATTGAGCTGGCCAACAATGAAAAGCTGACTATTGATGTCGTAAATATGGGCAATCCGCATGCAGTGACCATTGTTCCCGATGTGATTACCGCAGATGTCGCACGTATTGGACCACAAGTAGAATCACATGAGCGTTTCCCGCAACGTGTCAATGCCGGTTTTATGCAAATTATTGATGAAAAACATGCCCGTCTGCGTGTATTTGAACGTGGTGTAGGTGAAACTTTAGCCTGTGGTACAGGCGCCTGTGCCGCTGCGGTTTCCGGTATGCGCCGTGGTCTGTTGGCTAATAATGTTGAAATTGAACTGGCTGGTGGCAAGCTGCAAATTGAATGGAAAGAAGGTGATGTGGTGTGGATGACCGGTCCAACAGCAAACGTCTATCAGGGTCGTATCGATTTGAGTTATTACCAATAGTAAACTCATGTTTTGATGAAAAAAGCACTGTCCCTATGATGGTGCTTTTTTATGCTTGTAAATGCGTTATGCTGTACGGATTATTGCTTTTAGTCTAGAGCTTAAATGACGCATTTGATTTTTCTTCCAGGAGCATCTGGAAGTACTGAATTTTGGCAGCCACTGATTGAACTGCTGTCAGCAGATTATACAGTGCAAGTGATTGCCTATCCTGGGTTCGGTCAAGAACCAGCGCAGAATGAAGTATATGATTTTAATAGTCTGAGTGATTATGTGCTGGACCAGATTCAGCAAGATTCGGTACTGGTTGCACAGTCGATGGGCGGAATTTTTGCCATACAGGCTGCATTGAAAAAATCTAATTTAATTAAAGCTATGGTACTGATTGCGACATCAGGCGGGATTGATTTAAGTCCATTTGAAGTCGAGGATTGGCGCACGGCCTATAAAAACCAGTTCCTGAATTACCCGGACTGGTTTTCTACTGTACAGTTGGATTATTCCTCTCAACTTTCAGCCATTCAGCAAAAAACATTACTGCTATGGGGAGATGCCGATCCCATCAGCCCTGTGGCTGTTGGGCAGTATTTACATCAGACATTAAAAGACTCATCGTTTCAGGTTATTCAGGGTGGAGATCATTTATTTGCTGCGCAGCACGCTACAGAGACAGCAGCGTGGGTCTCTGATTTTTTAAATTCACTGGAAAGCAGAGCAAGGGATAGTTAATGTCATTACAAACAAACACAACTGAACTGCTCGCAATGTGGCTCAAAGAACGTGAAATTCAAAATCAGTCCAGACATACCTTGCAGGCTTATGAACGCGACGTTTCCGATTTTTTAAACTTTTGTGAAGCTAAAAAACTGGATCTGGCCAATATCGAAACTACAGATCTGCGTGAATATTTGGCCCATAAAGTGGAACAGCAAGGCTTAAGTTCCAGCAGTTTACAGCGGATGCTCTCATCCATACGCCAATTTATGAAATGGGCCGAGCAGGGGCAGTATCTGGCGTTTAATCCGGCGGATGATTTTCAGTTAAAACGTATTCCCAGACCGCTTCCGGGCATGGTCGATATTGAAACCGTGAACCAGATTCTGGATCAGCCAGCACCTGAAACCGAAGCACAGCAACAAATGTGGCTACGGGATAAAGCCATTTTAGAACTATTGTATTCCAGTGGTTTACGTCTGGCTGAAGTGCAAGGTTTGCGGATTAAAGATATCGATTTTAACCGTCAGCTGTTACGTATTACCGGTAAAGGCAATAAAACCCGGGTGGTGCCTTTTGGCAGTAAGGCTCGAGATGCAGTAATGAAGTGGCTGCAAGTCTATCCATTATGGCACGGTGATTTTGTCCCGGATGCTCATGTGTTTATTACCCAAAAGGGCAATCCGCTGGGTGCGCGGCAAATTGAAAACCGGGTGAAACTGCAAGCCCTGCGTGCCGGGGTAAATGTTGATTTGCATCCACATTTGTTACGTCATTGCTTTGCCAGTCATATGCTATCCAACAGCCGGGATTTACGTGCGGTACAGGAAATGCTGGGACATAGCAATTTGACTACTACACAAATTTATACTCATGTCGATTTTGATCATTTGGCTCAGGTGTATGATCAGGCACATCCGCGAGCGCAAGTTAAAAAGTCGTAACAATATTAAATAATGTTAAAATTTGAATCAATCTGGTCCGGACTTTGCTTAATTATTTTAGCAGCAGTCACCGGAGTTCATTAAAGTTAAATAAGCGTATGAAAAAATATCAGGGCATAAAGATGACATTTTGAACTATTGTCGGATAATAAAAAGTCAATTTATAAGGTATAAGAATCACCTCTAACCATACAGTGAATCGCATGAATCATGTATAGCGATGAAATTATGTATGCTTTCACTACTGGTCAGTTAAATATTGGAAAGGAAAATGATAGGCGAAACAATGATTGCAGATATTTTAGAGAAATATGACCAGTTAACGGCTGCGCAAAAAGAAATTTTTGCAGGTTATGGCCTTCGTCAAGTTAAACATTTTGTCGAAATAAGTTTGCCTAATATCGAACCGGTTTTACCTGCAGGTGCGCATGTCCAGGGCATCAATGCAGAAGGTAAGGTACAAGCCATTAATGATGTGACCCAACAAACCTATCTGTGGATTTCAGACCTGCAATGGCAGGAACGTCCCATTGCAACATCAAATGTAGATTTAAAAGAAGACTTTTTAGCAGTCTGGAAAATATTTAATCTTCAGGCTTATGATTTAATTGATTTAAGCCACATCCATCGTGACTTTTTACAAAGTCAGCCTGTATAAGCAGCCTTTTAATTTGCAGACTTGATCAAGGGCTACCTGATTTCATGCGATATCATTGATGTAGCCCTAAAGTTTTATAAGGTTATCAAGCTCAAAGCTAAGTAAGTTCTTGTTGCTGCACTTCAATTTTCAATCTAAGCAATAACAGATTTATTTGCACGGCAATTTTTAACATACTGAAAAATTATGAACGTGCCTAAAGATTATCGAGCGGTAACTGGAAACTCTGTTTAATAATTTGACTGGGTAAATCCGTTTTTACACTGGTTATGCCGTTTTTCTTGGTGAGATGCGCCGACTGAAATTTACGGTAACTTTCCAGATCGGGCACGACCACTTTCAGCATGGCATCGCATTCCCCTAAAATGATATAGCATTCCATCACTTGAGGAAGCTCTTTCATGGCTTCAATGAAGGTATCGATGGTTTCAGCATCCTGTCCGGTTAACCAAATTCGTGAAAATAATATCAGCTGCAAGCCAATTTTTTGCGGGTCTACCACTGTGGTGTAATTTTGAATTACGCCTGCTTCTTCCAGTAATTTCACCCGACGCAGACACGATGATGGCGACAGTCCAATTTCGCGGGCCAGATCGTTATTTTGCATACGGGCATTATTCTGCAAGGCACGAATGATATTTTTATCAATACGATCTAGTTTTACTGAAACAGATTTAGAAGATAGTTTCATAAATTAGAATATAATTCGGAGGATAATCATAATTATAGAATATTTGAAATCCTATTTTGTACTATTTGTTCGATACTGATTTTCACTTTCAAGACATGGAAAGGGAAAAGAAAATGTCTGTATTTGTACTGTTTGCCTTAACGGTTATTCCGCTTATTTTCACCCCTGGACCAGATATGCTGTTTATCCTGTCTCAAGTAATGGGAAAAGATGCAAAAGCAGGCATGCTGGCAACTATAGGGATTTGCCTGGGCTATTTGGTCCATTCTGTTTTGATGGCTTTGGGCATTACAGCCCTTATAGTCTCGTTCCCGGTGTTATTTGAAAGCATTCGCTGGCTCGGGATCGCTTATCTATTGTTCTTGGCTACGAGTTTGATTAAGTCGGTGTTCAGTGACAATAAATTCATCATCGAGAGAAAATCATCATCCAGTCCCATTGAAAAAGGTTTCTTTACTGCGCTATTGAACCCCAAAGGTATGCTGATCTATTTTGCAATTTTACCGCAATTTATTGATAAAGCTGGGAATATGGTGAATCAGGGTTTAATCCTGTCCTTGATCTTTATTGGACTCATCTTTGTGGTATATGGCAGTTTGAGTGTGATTTTTGCCAAAGTGACCCAAAAAACCCATATTGATGAACGTAAACAGAAATGGATTGATGGCGCTTCAGGTGGCTTGTTAATGCTGGCTGCAACCTGGCTGATCATGAACTGATAAATGTCAAGCAAGTATGCTGTTATGGCGTGCTTGCCTGTATGGAAGGGTGTTGAGCCGAAAAGGTAATTTGTTACATATTTAACTTAAAAAATAGCTCAATTTTAGGGCAAACAGACTGAAAAATTTAGCGGAATCTGTCTTAAATGACAATTCATTACTTTGGCTGTTCTGTCGGCTATGTGTGCCAGACTCGCCAGAAACTGATCGAAAACAAGCATTAAATCAGAACTTTTGATGAAGTTAATCAGATAAAAAAATACTAAAAATCAATGCTTAAAAAATAAATAAATATTCAGGAATTTCATCTTAATAAAAGTGTGTGAAAAAAATATGAACGCCAAGTTCAAGGAAAATGATGCTTTTTTACAGCTGTTTCGATAATTGTGACTTGACCCAAATGCCGTACACATTGCAAGATAGGGCACCTAAAAAAATTTAAGTGAAGAGTTATTATAACTTTTCTCAATATTTACATTTGCTAAAACAGCCGAGGATTACATGAAGGCTCTTGTTGCTGTAAAACGTGTGGTTGATGCCAACGTTAAAGTTCGCGTTAAACCGGACAACAGTGGTGTTGACTTAACAAACGTTAAAATGTCAATTAACCCATTCTGTGAAATCGCAGTGGAAGAAGCGGTTCGTTTAAAAGAAAAAGGAACTGTTTCAGAAATCGTTGTTGTTGCTATCGGTCCTAAAGAAGCGCAAGAACAAATCCGTTCTTCAATGGCACTTGGTGCTGACCGCGGTATCCTGGTTGAAGCTGATGACAGCCAGCTCGGTGCTTTGGAAGTGGCTAAAATCCTGAAAGGTGTTGTTGACGCTGAACAACCACAATTAATCCTTCTTGGTAAACAGGCCATTGATGACGACTCTAACCAGGTTGGTCAGATGCTTGGTGCTCTACTTGGCGCAGGTCAAGGTACATTCGCTTCTGAAGTGAAAGTTGAAGGCGACAAAGTACAAGTCACTCGTGAAATCGACGGTGGTTTGCAAACTGTTGAACTTGCACTTCCAGCAATTATCACCACTGACTTACGTTTGAACGAGCCACGTTATGCAGCTCTGCCAAACATCATGAAAGCGCGTAAAAAACCGCTTGATACCAAGTCTCCTGCAGATTTCGGTGTAACTGCGACAACTAAACTGAAAACAGTGAAAGTTGAAGCTCCTGCTGAACGTAAAGCGGGCGTACAAGTGAAGTCTGTAGACGAGCTTGTAGAAAAATTGAAAAATGAAGCGAAAGTGATCTAATACAGAAGGATAAAAATCATGAGTATTTTAGTTATCGCTGAGCACGACAACAAAGCATTAAACGCTGCTACTTTAAACGTTGTTGCTGCGGCGCAAAAAATCGGTGGTGATATCACTGTATTGGTAGCTGGCTCGAACGCGCAAGCTGTTGCTGACCAGGCAGCTAAAGTTGCAGGTGTAAGCAAAGTATTACTTGCTGACGACGCTGCTTATGCAAACCAGTTGGCTGAAAATGTGGCTAAACTTGTTGCTGAATTGGGCAAAGGCTATACCCATATCCTTGCTGCTTCTACCACAACGGGTAAAAACATTCTGCCACGTGCAGCTGCGCTTCTTGATGTGAGCATGATCACTGATATTATCGCTGTTGAAGGTCCTAAAACTTTCAAACGTCCAATCTATGCAGGTAACGCAATTGCAACCGTAGAGTCTGGTGAGTCTGTTGTTGTTGCTACCGTTCGTGGTACAGCATTTGATGCTGTAGCAAGCGATGGTGGTGCGGTTAGCGTTGAAGCTGCTGCGTCTACTGGCGATGCGGGTCTTTCTAAATTCATCTCAGAAGAAATTGTGAAATCTGAACGTCCAGAATTAACCGCTGCACGCATCGTGGTTTCTGGTGGTCGTGGTGTGGGTTCAGGTGAAAACTATCACAAAATCCTGGATCCATTAGCGGATAAACTTGGCGCTGCTCAAGGTGCTTCACGTGCTGCAGTTGATGCCGGCTTCGTTCCTAACGACATGCAAGTCGGTCAAACGGGTAAAATCGTTGCGCCTGAGCTATACATCGCTGTTGGTATTTCTGGTGCAATCCAGCACTTGGCGGGTATGAAAGAGTCTAAAGTGATTGTTGCGATCAACAAAGATGAAGAAGCGCCAATTAACGCAGTAGCTGACTACTGGTTAGTGGGTGACTTGAACACTGTAGTTCCGGAATTGGTTTCTAAAATCTAATTCAGCACTACATGCTTCAAAAAACGCTCCGCAAGGAGCGTTTTTTTATGCCTAGATGTTCGTAGCTTATCTATTTCTAGGGGGAGAATGTGGCTATTCTGACTCAATAGATAGCATTGCAGGGGCAGCAAACGAATGTACATCTTTTATGGTGGTACAAGGTGATACAGGTTTAATGTATTTGTGTAGCTAGGGGAGAGCCTGTATTTAATCGATTTATATTTTTTTAAAGGTGAAAAGACTATTTTAACTGAATAAACCGCCCGAACATTGAGCGCTAAAATTTGCAGCTAGACACTGAATAAAATGAACGAATTCACATAAAATCCCGACAAATGAAAGTGCCTAAAAAATAAACGATAAATTATAGAAAATTAACAAGATTAAGATAAGAGATATGGCACAAAAACAACAGAATTTATGCTATAATTTACGGCTGTATTTAGATTTTAACTCAGCTTATTTTGAGTTAATTTTTTGCTAGATTGATTATATAAAACGAACAGTCTGAACGGTTGTTTGTAATAAGGAGTATGCATGAGCGTATCGGAAATCCGACCGATTGCCATTGAGGATGAACTCAAAAGCTCATATCTCGACTATGCCATGAGTGTTATTGTTTCTCGTGCATTACCTGACGTGAGAGATGGCTTAAAGCCTGTTCATCGTCGTGTGCTTTTCGCTATGCACGAATTGGGCAATGACTACAATAAAGCATACAAAAAGTCAGCCCGTGTCGTCGGTGATGTGATCGGTAAATATCACCCACATGGTGACTTTGCTGTTTATGAAACCATTGTTCGTATGGCGCAAGACTTTAGCCTGCGTTATCAACTGGTAGATGGTCAAGGTAACTTCGGTTCTGTTGATGGCGATAGTGCAGCAGCAATGCGTTATACCGAAGTGCGTATGCGTAAGCTGACCCATGAGCTTTTGGCCGATCTGGAAAAAGACACAGTCGAGTGGGAAGACAACTACGACGGTTCTGAACGCATTCCACAAGTCATGCCTACACGTGTTCCTAACTTGCTGATTAACGGTGTAACTGGTATTGCAGTAGGTATGGCGACCAATATGGCGCCACACAACATGACAGAAGTGATCAATGCATGTTTGGCCTATGCGGAAAACCCGAATATTTCCATTGAAGGCTTGATGGAACATATCTCTGGCCCAGATTTCCCTACAGGCGGTATCATTTACGGTAAATCAGGCATTGTCGATGCTTACCGTACCGGTAAAGGTCGTCTTCATATTCGTGGTAAATATCACATTGAAGAAGACCAGAAGACTGGCCGTAACACCATCGTATTCACTGAAATTCCTTATCAAGTCAATAAAGCAAAAACCATTGAACGTATTGCTGAATTGGTGAAAGAGAAGAAACTGGAAGGGATTTCTGAGCTTCGTGATGAATCCGATAAAGAAGGGATGCGTATTGCCATTGACCTGAAGCGTGGTGAAAACGCCGAAGTGATTGTCAATAACCTGTTCCTGAATACCCAGTTAGAAAATTCATTCAGCATCAACATGGTCTGCCTGGACAACGGCCAGCCGAAGTTGATGAACCTGAAAGACATCATTGCTGCGTTCATCCGTCACCGCCAGGAAGTGGTGACTCGCCGTACCATGTTCGAACTGCGTAAAGCGCGTGAACGTGGCCATATCCTGGAAGGCTTGACCGTTGCACTCGCAAACATCGATGCGATTATTGAAACCATCAAGACCTCTGCCAACCCGGGCGAAGCGCGCGAGCGTTTACAGGCGGGTGAATGGGCTGCGGGTGGCGTAGTTGCATTACTGGAAAAAGCGGGTTCGGTTTCTGTACGTCCTGACGAGATTGAAGGTGAAGATCCAAACCGTCGATTCGGTTTAGATGGTAATGTTTACCGTTTATCTCCAGCACAGGTTGGTGCAATTCTTGAACTACGTTTACACCGCTTAACTGGTCTGGAACAAGACAAGTTACATGCTGAATATTCTGAAATTTTGGGTCAAATTGCTGAATTAACTGCAATTCTGAACGATTTCAATTTATTGATGGCAGTGATTAAAGAAGAATTGGCGTTAATCCTGCAACAATATGGCGATGCACGTCGTACCGCGATTGTTGAATCACGTATTGATTTCTCTCGCGAAGATTTGATTCCTGAAGAGCAAGTAGTATTGACCGTTTCTAAAACCGGTTATGCGAAAACTCAACCACTTTCTGATTACGCTGCACAGCGTCGTGGTGGTCGTGGTAAGTCTGCGACTTCAATGAAAGAAGATGACTACATTCAGCATCTGATTGTGACCTCGAACCATGCAACGGTACTTTGCTTTACCGATGTCGGTAAGGTCTATCGTCTGAAAGTATTTGAAGTGCCGCAAGCGTCGCGTGGTGCCAAAGGTCGCCCAATGGTGAACCTGTTACCGCTTGATGCCAACGAAACCATTACGGCAATTCTTCCGGTAATTGATGCACCGAAGAAATTTAAAGAACGTTTGGCAGACTTCAAGGCATTTGTAAAAACCAATGCTGCGAAACTGCAAGAAAATGAAATCATCAATTCACATTATGCTGAACTGGAAGCGGCACTTGCTGAACTTGAAGATGGTGCAGATGACTTGTCTGATGCATTACGTGTTCAATTGAAGCAATTGGGTGTTGAGCTTTCGGCAAGCGATCTGGATGATGAAATCATTGCTGACTTTGCGCAGCAAGCCGAAGCGGTACGTAAAAACTTCTATGTGTTTATGGCGACTGAGTACGGTACGATCAAGCGTGTAGAACTTGAACAGTTTAGTAATGTTCGTTCAAATGGTTTACGTGCCATTGAACTCACTGGCGATGACACCTTGATTGGTGTTGCAATTACCGATGGCGAACAGCAAATCATGTTGTTCTCGAATGAAGGTAAAGCAATTCGTTTTGCTGAAACTGATGTGCGTTCAATGGGACGTTCAGCCAAAGGTGTACGCGGTATGCGTGTGACCATTGGTGCCGCACAAGTTGAAGATGCTGAAGATACCGATATCGAGTCTGATGATGAAGATAGTTCAGATTCAGCCTTAATCAGCCGTATTGTTTCACTGGTAGTTGTACCTGAAACGGGTGAAGTGCTGTGTGCTTCTGAAAACGGTTACGGTAAACGTACCCCGGTAGATGACTTCCCAACTAAGAAACGTGGCGGTAAGGGGGTGATTGCGATCAAGACCTCTGAACGTAATGGTCAGTTGGTGGGTGCAGTTGCGATTGATGCCTCTAAAGAACTGATGTTGATTTCTGATGGTGGTACTTTGGTACGTACCCGTGCTTCTGAAGTTGCTCAAACTGGTCGTAACGCACAAGGTGTACGTTTGATCCGTTTAGGTAATGACGAGTTACTTGTAGGCGTAGTTTCGGTTGAAGCTGTAGAAGAAGATGAATTTATTGAAGCAGTGGAAGGCGAAGAAATTGTTGCCTCTACAGCTTTAATTGATTCTGAAACTTTGGTGGATGATGAAACCATTGCTGATGAAGCTGATACTGAATCAGATTTAAGAGATTCTGACGACTAAGTTTTGATATTGAAAAGAAGGGCGCTTAGGCGTCCTTTTTTATAACAGTAGATAATCTAATAAATATTAAAATGGTGGGATATGGATCAAAAGACATTGGAACAAATAGCAGAGTTTATTTGTGGAAATAATGAAATAATTCATCCTGAATATAGATCAAGTTCAAAAATTACTAAATTTTTTCATAATATAGGTTTGCCATATATTCATAATGGCTCAACTCGCGCTAAATGGGTTTTAGACAGATTAAATGAATTAACAAGTCAACAATTAGCCAATGTATTAAAACGACTTGTTTCTCCACGTGAATATGGTGGTGATAAAGAAAGAGTTTTTAAAGCTTTAAATAACCTGAGTTCGACGAAATCTGCTTAGCCTTTTAGCATATTTTGGAAAGTTGGCTTATTGGGATTCAAACAATAAGCCACTACAGCAGCCATGATATTCACCATGAAGTTATTTACCGAACGATGACGTGAATGTTCAAGTTGATGTAAATTTTTTAATTGATCATTCACGGTTTCGATCGAGACTGTAAATTAAATTGTGTAATTGCCTGAATTTGCTATGTTCATATTCACAACGGAGTCAGGCAACATGATGAACGAACAAAAACTAAAAGACCTTGCAGCAGAATTTGCTAAAGGAATCAAAACAGAAGAAGATCTCAATCAATTCACCCGATTGTTGACCAAAATCACTGTTGAAACGGCTCTCAATGCCGAACTTACCGAACATCTCGGACATGAAAAAAATGCCCGTAAATCTGGTTCAAATTCTCGCAATGGTTATTCTAGTAAGACTTTACTTAGCGATGATGGGGAGATTGAGATCACCATACCACGTGATCGTGATGGCACTTTCGAGCCTCAGTTGATTAAGAAAAATCAGACCCGTATCACGCAAATGGATAGCCATATTCTATCCCTTTATGCCAAAGGCATGACAACCCGTGAAATCGTTGCTACCTTTAAGGAAATGTACGATGCTGATGTATCTCCAACGCTTATTTCCAAGGTGACTGATGCAGTCAAAGAGCAGGTTGCTGAATGGCAAAACCGTCCGTTGGATGCGATCTATCCCATCGTTTATATGGACTGTATTGTAGTTAAAGTCCGTCATAATGGCAGTGTCATCAACAAGGCTGTATTCCTTGCCTTAGGCATTAATCTTGAGGGACAGAAAGAATTGCTCGGTATGTGGATGGCTGAGAATGAAGGTGCCAAGTTCTGGCTGAATGTCCTGACTGAGCTTAAAAACCGAGGGTTGCAGGATATTCTGATCGCCTGTGTGGATGGACTAAAAGGCTTTCCTGATGCTATTAACAGCGTATACCCGCAAACCCATATCCAGCTGTGCATTATCCACATGCTGCGCAACAGCTTGAAATACGTGTCATGGAAAGATTACAAGGCGGTCACTCAGGATTTAAAAGCCGTTTATCAATCACCTACTGAAGAGGCAGCCTTGATGGCCCTGGATCAATTTGCCCAAACATGGGATGACAAGTATCCACAGATCAGCAAAAGCTGGCGTATGCACTGGGAGAATCTGAATACCTTCTTTGCTTATCCAGCCGAGATACGCAAAGCCATCTACACCACCAACGCAATCGAATCATTAAACAGCGTAATACGCCAAGCGATCAAAAAACGTAAAGTCTTTCCAACGGATGATTCTGTACGTAAAGTGATTTACTTAGCAATTGATGCAGCGTCTAAAAAGTGGAATATGCCTATTCGCGACTGGCGTTTAGCCATGAGCCGCTTTATTATTGAATTCGGTGACCGCTTAAGCAATCACCTTTAAATTTATGAAAAGCAATTACACAAAATTATTTACAGGCTCTTTCAAGCTTAAGACATAAAAAAGGAAGCCGAAGCTTCCTTTTTTGATATTCTGAATTATGCAGCCTCTTTGATTTCAACAGCATAATTTTTTTGCTTTTCAGCATCGAACTGACCTTCCCATTTACTGATCACAAGAACAGCCAACGAGTTACCAATCACATTCAATACAGTACGGGCCATATCCAGAATACGGTCAATACCGGCAATAAATGCCAAGCCTTCAAGCGGAATACCCACACTTCCCAAGGTTGCCAACAATACAACGAAAGATACGCCAGGCACACCGGCAATACCTTTAGAAGTAATCATCAAGGTTAACACCAGAATGATTTGCTGGGTCATGCTTAAATCAATACCGTAAAGCTGCGCAATAAAGATGGCTGCAATACTTTGATATAAGGTCGAACCATCCAGGTTAAATGAATAACCGATTGGAATCACAAAACTGGTAATAGATTTTGGCGCACCATAGGCTTCCATTTTCTCCATCAGGCGCGGTAATACTGTCTCGGAACTTGCAGTTGAATAAGACAGAATCAGCTCATCTTTTAGAATTTTAATAATTTCCCAAATACTGAAACCACAGAATTTGGCAACAAGTCCTAAAATCACAAAGATGAAGAAGAAAATAGCACCGTAAACCAATAATGCTAATTTGACTAACGGAAGCAGTGAGCTAAAGCCGAAGTTCGCAACAGTCGCCGCAATCAGGCCAAATACACCGAAAGGTGCAAAAAGCATGATCATATGGGTGACTTTGAACATGGTTTCAGCAACCGCATGCAACACATCAATTAGCGGTTTCTTGGTTTCTTTCGCTAAAGATCCCAAACCAATACCGAAGATCACAGAGAAGAAGATGATTGGCAACATATGCCCATCGGTCAGTGATCCAAAAATATTAGACGGGATTAAAGATAAAATGGTATTGACCAGACCATGCGAGTGACTACTCACTTCCTGGGTGGTTTGCTGATATTTAGAGATATCGGTTTGGGTCAAACTCGACATGTCAATACCGGCACCTGGCTGGAATACGTTTGCAGCAACCAGTCCGACAATAATCGCAACCGTGGTAATAATTTCAAAATAAACAATAGTCTTGAAACCCAGTTTACCCAAGTTTTGACCATGACTTGCATTGGCAATACCTAAAATCAGCATTGAAAGTACAAGTGGAATGACAATCATCTTAATCAAATTAATAAAGATTGCGCCCAAAGGGCTCAGCAGATTATTAATCAGAGTTTCACGATATTCGGGAGAATAGTGTAGAAAAGAGCCTACAAGCACACCTAAAATGAGCGCAATGACGATTTGCCAAGCAAGACTAATCTTAATCTTTTTCATGCTAAGCCCTTAAAATCAAATTTCAATAAAAAAGCTGCTATAACACTGTCGATCTCACATCGGCATGTTACGGGGAGCGTGGGAATGAATAATATAAAAAAAATTCATGAAATATGAACAGGGGGCTATTTTGCATCGATTAGTATATTCAATCTAACTTTTTTCTTCATAATTGATTCAAAAGATCAAAAAAAGATCAATTTTGGTGTTAAAAACAACCAAATGGTAAAGTTTTATTTAATAATCTTATGAGTTCATAGCTAAAAGCTTACTTTTGACCAGATCGGATCAGGCGAAAATATGCCCAAACCAGACAAATGCCGGCAAAGGTTGCCAGATAAATCATTTTTGGAATGACCAGCTGGGTAGGCACTCCCATCTGGTTCAATTGAATAAACATCTGTATGCCTTGAGTAGAAGGCAGCGCTTGGCCTAGCCACTGCATCCATTTCGGCATTGCGGCATGCGGCCACGCCGTACCTGAAAGTAAGAACAGCGGAATAGAGCTAAATACAATCACGTGACCTGCACGTTCCGGCATATCCAGAAAAGAGGCAATCAGCATGCTGAGGCCAATCACGCAGCTCACAAAGATAGGGACCGCAATGAGCATGCCCCAGAAGTTACCACCCCTTGGATAGTCATTCAGCCAAAAAGTAAATCCAAATAAATATAAACAGCCCAGAAAACCAATGGTCAAAATGGCACTGAATAATGCCCAGAATTCGGTTCGACTCGGTATCCAGTGCTTTTTACGATAAGTCGCAATTAACATGCACAAACCCAGCAAAATGGTTTGATGGATAATCAGTGGGGCAACGGCCGGAAAAATATAACTGCCGTAGCCAGACAGGGTATTGAACAAGGGAATTTGATGGATCGACAGCGCTGGAGCAAATTCAGAAATATGCTGGAATTTTTCTGCTTGTTCAACCAGCGCATGTTCAACCGATGCTGCCAGTCCCAAACCGATCTTCTGGGTTTTTAAGAAATTGGCGGCACTTAAATATAAACCGATGCCACCCACTTCACCTCGACGCAGACTGCTAGATAAATTGTTCGGCAACAGTAAAATCCCATCTGCCTGTTGCAGCTTGATCATCTGCTCTGCTTCAGCAAAATTGCCAGTCACTGCACGGATTTCAACATTGGGGCTTTTAGCCACTTCGCCAATAATGCGGGACGTTACCGGGCTTTGTTCTTCATCGACAATAATAATCGGTAAGGATTCGGCATGTTCTGCCTGATAGGCAGCCGGGTAGAAGAAACTGTATAAAAATACCGAGAGTACCAACGTGGTCAAGATTGAGCTATTTGAAGCAATATCTTTAAAGGTTTTTAAATAAAAGTGCAGAAAGTTTCTGACTGTTTTCATGCCTGAACTCCCTTTAGAGCCTATCCAGTATTAATTTCATTCTTTTTTAGCACTTAAAAAAAGAATTTGTTAAAATTATTCAATGAGAAAACCATATCCCAGCGACATTAGTCGAGAAGCCTTTAAAGAAATTGAACCGTTA
>NZ_VOYP01000033.1:0-34756 GCF_013420235.1 Acinetobacter sp. YH01022
GACTCATGAGTGCTCGGTTATATGCGGGCCAATTGGTTGTGCGGTAGATTTTGTGTGTAGGCTTCTTCATTTGAAAATTATATCGCTGAAAAAGCCTTTACAGATAGGTTTGTGCAACAAAGCCCCCTTAAACTGATTGGTAATGCAAAGCATCACCAACATGGAATGTATTTGGCATTTAACAAGGCTATTGCAACAGAAGCACAGTCTAAATTTAACCATAATGTTAAGTGCAAAACATTTCACAGCCTAGCTTATAACTCAGTTCCACGCTGGCTGACCAATAAATTAAAAAATCGTCGCTTGATGTCAAACCAATTGGCATCTCGCCATGATCTTGAGAATTATCAAGTACCAGTGGCATTGGTTAAACAACGTGGTGAGGATGATCAGAAGCGTTTATTTAACTCAAAACGTATGGCCACATCTATGATGAATGCCGTTGGTTATTTCTGCCGATCTAATTACAGCGAAATTCAACTATCACAAGTTTACGCTGCTTTACCAGATTGGATGGATGATACATATCGTGCTGAATTGGCAAATATCCTTTTACCTAAGGCACATGATTACTGGAATGACATTTTAAATCCTGCCGGCATTAACCGTCTCGAACATGACCACTACCTAAAATATTGGGCATTGAGCAATCCAGTGATTAATGCTGACTTTATTTTATTTGATGAAGCACAAGATGCTGATCCAATCATGTTAAATGTCTTGAGTAAACAACGTGCTCAGGTAATTTATGTTGGTGATCGTCACCAGCAAATCTATGCGTTTCGTGGTGCTGTCAATGCGATGCAATCCCTAGATATTGCTGAAACACGTTTGAGTCAATCATTCCGTTTTGGTGAAAACATTGCTGATCTTGCGAATAAAATTTTGTTCAATGTTTTGGATGAAGAAATTCCATTACGTGGTTTTGAACAAATTGACTCCAATGTTGGTGAAGTCACCGATATGGTTGCAGATGCATTTATCTATCGTACCAATGCTGCTGCCCTTTCCAACATGGTTGAGTTAGTAAAAATTGGACGTGAACCACGTTTGGAAGTTGATACAGGTTCTTTATTAAAAAACATTGAAGATGCCAAAAAAGTTAAGTCTGGAATAAAAGTCCACGATGGAAGTGTATTTGAAGGCTTTAGCAATTGGGAAGAAGTCATTGAATACACAAATGAAGTTTCAGGTAATGACTTAAAACCTTTAGTCAGTCTTATCGAAAAAGTCGGTGAAAATGCATTAATCGACTCATTACTTAAAAGTAACTCCAGTGATTATGACTGCATTGTTACCACAGCTCATAAATCTAAAGGCTTAGAGTTTAACAAGGTCAAACTTGGTGGTGATTTCTTTTATAAAGAAGCTGCTGCACCTGGTGAAAAAATCCTAACTGAAGATGAAGCTCGACTTTTATATGTTGCTGCTACTCGAGCTAAAAAGCAGTTAGATATTTCTGCATTGAACCCACTGTTTAAAGCTATCGGATATAACACCCAAGCTGAGGTAAATGCCTTATGCGTCCAGTAGTAAAACAGAAAAACTTCTTAGGCTTCAAAATCTGGTTAGAAAAACTGGGGTATGAGGTGAAGCAGTTAGATGGTGGTTTTGTGGCACGAGCAAAAAGTCGAGAAGCACAACGAGCATATAAAAAGTCACATCATTATGTGCGTGTTGGCTCAGACCTTTCAGGTAATCAAGCAGCTTATGAGCTTGGAGCTGAATTTGAAAACCATCTTCGTGCACCTGAACAGACTTGTACAGCAAAAGCAGAAAAGGAAATTCTGCATATTGTTAAAGGTGAATCACATGGAATGGGTTATCTGGTGGCTTGAAATTATGTTGGTAGTGAACGGATTTGTATTTATTAACTTTGAATTATGGTGGCTGTGATGCTTGATTTAAATAAAGAGCGTGAAGCGTTTAATGAGAATTTTGGATTACCTGAGTCTGACGATTGTTTTTTAGGTGAAACTTCTCCTGAGCAAAACAAATTGATGTTGAAATGTCATTGGCTTGGATGGCAAAGATGTGCCGAAACTAAACAAGCAGAAATAGACCAACTCAAATCAAAATTAGCTGATGCGGAAAAAGCTGTTGCACATTATAAAGCTATGAATGAAGCAAGCGAGGTGGAATGATGGGAGTAGCTATCAATCGAAATGACCAAATCGATACTTCAATGATGTTGATTCTGCGTTATAAAAGACCCGTTGTTGCCTTAAAAGATATTGTTGAAGATTACATGCCACATTTAGATATGGCAGCTGCAAAACAACGAGCGGCTAAATGTAAACTACCTTTCCCAGCATTTAAGGTGGATGGTAATAAATCTGAATACTTTGTAAACTTAACGGATGTTGCAGTTTGGTTAGATTCACTGCAAAAAGAGTCTCAAAGAAATTGGAGTGAGGTGAATTGATTTCACCTCCTTTTTTTACGCCAATTCTACGCCATACGCCACGCAAAAAACACTAAGATATTGATTTTAAATTATTATTATAAATAGTCTAACCCACCTGCCATGGGAGCAACAATTAAATTATTTGACAGTTGATATGGACCAATATACATATAAATTCATCACTTTTTCGACCGGCATAGTATACTGCATATGCTGTATAGGCTCATCCTTTTGGAACATGTTTTCATCATTATGAAAAAAACTCTTTTTACTTCATCTCGGTTTAAATCTTTGAGTATCCTGGCTTTGTCTCTTAGCTTAGTGGCATGTGGGGATAACTCGTGGTGGTCAAAAAACAATGAACCAACCCTAGAAGAAGATCAAGTCAAACGGCTTATTCCACCACGTGTTAATGACCGTAGTTCTTGGGCCAAAGACATTTACGGCATTACCGATCAGCTCGGTATTCCTCAAACCAAAGAAAATATTTGCAGTATTGTGGCTGTGGTGGATCAGGAATCCAACTTCGTTGCTGACCCGCAAGTTCCCGGTTTAGGTGAAAAAGCGGTGAAAGAAGTTCAAGATCGGCTGGATGAAAAATTTAAAGATAAATTGGGCGATACTCTGGGCGGAACCATGGCCGGTTATTTTGAGCAGGTTCTGAAAAATCAGCCCACCCCTGAAAATAATTATTTAAGTCAAATGCGTCGCGTGAAAACCGAGCGTGAACTAGATGAACTCTATCGTGAAATTTTTGACTATATGTCAAAACATTATCATGTCAGTGCCTTAACCGGTGCAGCCAAACTGGTCGGTCAAGACATGGGCGAAAAATTAAATCCGATTACCACTTTAGGTTCCATGCAGGTTCATATTGGCTATGCCAAAGAACATAAACACCAAGGCGGCAATATGGCCGAATTACGTACTGATTTATATAGTCAATATGGTGGCTTGTATTACGGTATCCACCGTTTGATGATGTACCCTGCCGATTATGATAAAGCGATTTATCGTTTTGCAGATTATAACTCTGGCATGTATTCAAGTCGCAACGCAGCTTTTCAAAGCATGCTCAATGACTTGACGGCAACAGAGCTTGACCTGGATGGTGATTTGTTGCTTTACACTAAAGATGGCTCAGTCCGTTCTGCAGCCAGTCAGTCCGAACGTGAACTGATTAGTGTATTTGCAGCCAACAATATTCTTGTTACACCACGACAGATTCGTTCTGACTTAAAAAAAGAAAAAGAGAAAGATTTCGAAGATACAGCAACTTATCGTGCGGTAACCAAGCTCTACCAAGAGAAAACAGGCAAAGAGCCAATTTATGCTATTATGCCTGAAGTGGTCATTTCTGGCCCTAAACTGAGTCGTGATTATAATACCAACTGGTTTGCAACGCGCGTAAATGGAAGATATCAATCATGTATGCAACGGGCAAAAAGAATAAAAATTTAGCGCTCTTTGATTTTGATGGAACCCTGTGTAAAAAGGACAGTTTCACGGGGTTTATCTTCTATGCTTTATCCAAACGCCATATTGTCAAACAAGGTATTAAAATTCTGCCCTGGATTCAAGCTTATTATTTGAATGTCTATTCTGCACCTGCCATGCGCTCCAAATTGTTTCGTGCCATGTTTAGCAATGCCAATGCCTTAGAACTACAACAAATGGCACAGGAATATGCAGTAAATTTAATGAATCAATTAAATCAGCCTTTGCTTAAGCAGCTTAAACAGCATCAAGCCTTAGGCGATGATGTTGTATTGGTTTCGGCATCGGTCGATGTCTATCTCAAGCCTGTCTGTGAGTTATTAAATATTGATTTAATTTGCACTCATACTGAACAAGTCAATAATATCTATACGGGACAATACACCACACCCGATTGCAGTTCGGAACAGAAAAGACAACGAATTTTAGAAAAATATCATTTAACTGATTATGCTGTAATTTATGCCTATGGTAATAGTCATGAAGATAAGGAAATGCTTGCGATGGCCCATTATGCTTACATGGTGGGTATCAATGAGACTATTCCTGCATTGCCAAAAAAGATACAACAAATCGCCATTTAAGAGCTGCAAAATTATTCAAAGGTATAGATATCCGTTTTGGCAAAAATTCATTTGTTCTATTGTCCTTATTTTCTTATTAGGCAAGTCGTAAAAGCTGGACTCAACAGAAAATTTGTCAGGTCATGACTATGGCAAATAATGGAAATTACATGAACTTAACAAAAACACTTAAAGCTTATATACATCAGTAAAAAGCCACTTGAATAGAAGTGGCTTTTTATGAATACAAGATTATTTCTTAAACGGGAACGCATATTTAACGATACGTTTAAGCACACTGCCATACTGTTTAACCAAGCTGGCATTATTGTAATTTAAACCATATTTTTCACAAACTTCCTGAACTTTAGGCGCCATTTTACGATAACGGCGCGCCGGAATATCCGGATATAAGTGATGCTCGATTTGATGACTTAAGTGACCGGTCAAAATATGGAATGCCTCTGAACCTGTCAAGTTTGATGAGCCACGAATCTGGCGCATATACCAATGACCGCGACTTTCATTTTCCAGTACCGATTTCGGGAACACTTCCACATCTTTAGTAAAATGACCACAGAAAATAATACTGAATGTCCAGATATTACGGATACCATTCGCCACCAGGTTACCTGTAAATACAGGTAAAGCTGCTGGACCGGCAATCAACGGGAAGAATACATAATCTTTAAACAATTGCTTACCAATTTTTTTCTGCATCGGTTGCCATTCTTTCTTGGCCTGTTCCTTAGATTTACGTCCTTTCCAAACCTTACCAATTTCAAGATTTTGGATAGCTACACCCCACTGGAACAGCAGGCAAAATGGAATGCTGTAAATTGGCTGCAATAAATAACCCGGCTTCCAGCGCTGCTCAGGAAACAAACGAAGTAAACCATAACCGATATCATCATCCATTCCTTTAATATTGGTATAGGTATGGTGCTTATAATTATGGGTTTGACGCCAATTGTCCGCTGTCCCGACAATATCCCACTCAAACGTTGGACCATAGAATTTAGGATCATTCATCCAGTCATATTGACCATGCATGACATTATGCCCCAGCTCCATATTTTCCATGATTTTGGCAAAGCCCAGTAAACCGGTACCTAATACCCATGCTGGCGGGAACCAGCCTGCAAATAAACAGGCACGTCCGGCAATGGAAGCATAACGGATGGTTGAATAAACTCGGCGGATATATTTCGCATCCTTTTCGCCGATATCATCAAGCACTTCTTGTTTAATCGCATCCAGTTCACGAGCCAAATCATCTAATTGAGATTGTGTGAGCTCACCATTTTTCGGATTTTTAAAATATTCTATTTTAACAGGCATATTCATGATATTTATCTCACTTATAAATCAATGACAAGGTCAGACTGTGCTGAATTGACACAGATTTTTAATAAATTACCAGGTTCGGAATTTTGACTACCATTCACTAGATCTTTAGTTGAACCTTCAACTTTATTACACACACATTTATGACAAATGCCCATGCGACAACCATGAGTAGGTTTAATATTTTGTTGTTCCAGACTGCTCAGAATAGACTGACCTTTAGGGATGACCAGTACTTTATTGGATTTCAGCAAAGTAATATTCACAAAGCCAATATCGGAAGTTTCAACAGGTGTCATGCTAAAAGCTTCACTTTTGAAACTCTGTGCATTTGCAAACAGCTGTTCCGCCTGTGCAACAAATCCGGATGGACCGCAAGCATACACCAGACTATTTTCAATATTATTCACCAAAGCCAAGTGTTCTTGGTTTAAACGTTTGCCCGCATCTTCTTCCTGGGTATAAAAAACCTGAAAAGAAAAATTCGGATATTGTTCAGCCAGTTGTTCAAAACGTGCTTTAAAAGCAACATCAGCATATTGTTTAACCCAATACAACAACTGGATCGGTGCTTGAGTCATGCGATCTGTTTTAGAGAGTGCTTTGAGTAAACTTAGCATTGGGGTAATACCACTACCCGCCGCAAGCAATATCATCGGTTGAGCCTGTTCTGGTAACAGCATATCCCCATAAGGCTGACCAAATTCAAGAATATCGCCAACTTGAGCATGTTCAACCAACCAGGAGCTGACTTTGCCCTGATCAACTTTTTTAACTGTTAATAAGACATGTTGAGTATCAAGCTGCGTCAGACTATAGCTACGTTCATAGCGAACACCGTTGACTTCCACAAAAACCGGATGGTGCTGCCCTGCTTGCCCCATTTTAAAATGACGGTTCACCTGAATGGTTAAACTCATCATATTTTGCGCAGAATTTTCTTTTTGGACAATTTTACCTAAGGCCTGATTGACTGACCAAAGGGGATTGATTTTTTGCAACCAGAAATCAGCTGCGTACTGGTCAATTACACTTTCAGCCAATGAACTTAGGGGAGATTTTTTCATTTTTTCTACAACATGCATAGTCAGTACCACGCGATCGATTTTTAATTATTATACACATGTATATATACTTGTATATATATTTGTATTGTTTCTATTCATTTCCCAAGTTGCAATGCAACCGTTATAATGTTTTCGTATCTCTAATCCCTTGAAAAATATGAACCCGTCTTCAATCAAAAAAAATATTGATGCTCCTGTTGATAAACAGAATGTTGTTCATGAACCGGTGACCGTCCGTACTGTAGGACGAAAAGCAACCATTACCAAAGAAGAGCTGTTTCAAGCTGCATTGAACTTAATTGGACCGCAAAAAAGCATCTCTTCCTTGAGCCTACGTGAAGTTGCGCGTGAAGCCGGCATTGCGCCCAACAGTTTTTATCGGCATTTCAGAGATATAGATGAACTTGCGATTGAGCTGATTGATCGTGCCGGGATTGTATTGCGTCAAATTTTGCACCAAGCGCGCTTAAAAGCCTCCAAGCAAAACAGCATTATTCGCAGTTCAGTCGAAGTTTTTATTGAACAGTTAGATGCAGATGAAGGCAATTTAAGTTTATTGCTGCGTGAAGCCTATACCGGCTCCGCTTCATATAAATTAGCGGTTGAACGCCAGTTAAATTATTTCCAGCAAGAATTACAGGAAGATCTCATTCGCCTGGAACGCCTCAATAACAACAGGCTTTCTCACCCCGATATCGCCGCAAAAGCCATTACCCAGCTGGTATTTAATATGGGTGCAACAGTGATTGATATCTCTGCGAAGGAACGTAAGGAAATTGCCGAACAAACCATGATCATGATTCGGATGATTCTAGAAGGTGCACGCCATCTGGATGAAGCGAAAATCCGGTAATTTATAATTTTATTGTTCGTGAAGAATACACATATGGATTCTTCACTATGCATTCAATATTTTGCTGTGCTGAAATAATTTTTTTCACTGATTGGGATATGCTTTCAGGTTGCTCTAAAGGAAACATATGTCCGCCTTCAACCACACTAAACTCAATTCCATAGATTTTTTTCATTCCTTGCGGCAAGCCCTGTTTATAAAAGTGACTCTGTTCTGCCGTAATTAAATGTACAGGCATTTGCGGTACTTGACGTGGTGTACGCCACCACCAGGCTGGAACGGTTCTGAAAATTTCTGCTTCAATGGCTTTAGGAATAGTTAAGGTCACGCCTCCTCTGCTTTGATCTTCTGTAATAGCATGAGCAAAATAATCATCGAAACACTGCTGATCAAAATTTTTGAACAGCCGATTATTGCGTAAAGATATATACGCTTCATCAAAACTGCGCCAATGATCTTTGCGTTTAAGCGTAATCGCTGCAGGCGTGATTTTATCAACGGCTTTTAACCTGAGCTTTTGCAAGCCTTCAAAAATAGCTGACTTGCTGCCGATCACAAAAGGTGGATCCATAATCACCAGTTGTGAGAACAGATCAGGACGTTTATAGGCCGCCATTAAAGTGAGCAGAGAACCAAATGAGTGACCCAAGCCAATCACCTGCTGGTTTGGAAACTGCTGTTCAATGTCGGCAATCACCTGATCCACCAGATGTGTCCATGTATAAGTGACGGGATATTCAGGACTCATTCCAATCACTGGAATAGCTTTAATATCAAATTCTTCTTCAAAAGAGCGAAAAAACTTCTGATAACTAGCCGAAGGAATACCATTGGCATGAGTAAAATGAATTGCATTTTTTCTGAATAATTCATCTGCCATACAAGCTGCTCTTGTTAAAATTGTTCCCGTAGTAGTGCGATAGCTTAAGCAAAAGCAGGCCTGGATGAAATCACTAAATGCTTAACTCCCTGACTTGCAAGTCAGATGGCTTAATTACAGAATTCTGTGCAACAAATGATTTGGCTACTGCGGTTTATTTTCGCGAAACCACCAGAAACTGACTGCCTAAAAAAGTTGCTCCACAAGTTGTCTTATCACCTGCAATCACCACCCCACGTCCTTTCACAGTAGTTGACTGTTCAGCAGCAATCGCGGACACAACAGTTTGGCATTTCGGACAATAATGCTTCATGCCATGCAAATGCACAGCCACTCCATTTATGATAAAAGAAGAATCGCATTCCGAAACTATACCGCCGTGCGAGGTGGTAGAACCGAGGGTTATTAAAGACTGAGCCATTGTTATTCTTCTTGTACTTTATAAAAATTATTTTCTTATTTTAGCATGAGTTGAATTTTAAGCTAGATGAGTCATAACCCCTTCATCTTAAACATAAAAAGCACCCACAGGTGCTTTTTGTTTCAATTCCAAATTATGGTTTAACTACCACCATCACCTGAATGGCTTCCGGTGTGACAGATAAGCCATCCAACAAGCTCAAGCCTTCTTTCTGGAATTTCTGTAAGCGTGAAATTTCATCTCCACGGATACTTGGGTTGAATTGCTTCAGGTAAGTTAAACTGTCAATTTCATATTGCCATTTATTGCCATAAACTTCTTTTGCCTGCTGCTTGAAGTTTGGCAATGCAGTTTTGGCAATATCCAAGGCTTGTGCATAACGCTGCTCAATCACTTCACGGCGTGCTTTCACCACTTGACGGCAGCTATTGCCATCTAGGTGATGCAAATAAGGTTTCAGGATTTCTGGTGCAATCTTTTCAGACAGGTCCTGACCTTTTTCACTGAGCAATACACGAATCAACTGTTGTGGCAAGCTTGACGGCAGGTTCAATGCCTTCGGTGCAACCACATCCACTTTGAACCAGACTTCCATCAATACCGAACCCTGTGGCAAGGCTGCTGATTTTAATACCGCAACGTTGGTACTACCAAAAGATTGAGTATTGATCATTTCCATCACACTTTCGGTGAATGGATGCTCAAGGGTTAAATACTGTGCATCTTCACGAACTTGCGCCTGATCACGATAGAAAGTCGCAGTCATGCCTTCTTCATCTAAAGACAAGCCTTGTACCTGCATTTGATCGGTCGGCTTGATGATCACCGTACCGTTACTTTGCTCATCAAAATCGATATTGGTCGACGCCATAAAGCGTTTCATAAACATCGGCAAAGTGGTGTTGTCGTCATAATCTTCAAGCGCCTGCACAATTTCCTGCGCCACAATTGGACGGCAAGAGTTGTATTCCAGCAGACGGTCACGGCCTTCCTGTAATTCTGCTTCCAGGGCTTCACGCTGAACACTGACTTCTTCCAGCAAATCTTCAAACTGCTGGCCTAGGTCTGCCAATAAACAGTCTTTTAACTTCACGATGAAGTTTTCTTGCAAGGTTTGTGCAGTCGGGGAAATATTGCTGAAGATATTTAAACCTTCGTTGTACCAGCGAAACATACGCTCTTGCGCTGTACCGACCAGATAAGGCACATGAATCTGAATCCGGTTTTCCTGACCAATACGGTCCAGACGACCAATACGCTGTTCAAGCACATCCGGGTTCGCAGGCAAGTCAAACAAGATCAGGTCTGATGCAAACTGGAAGTTACGACCTTCCGAACCGATTTCAGAACACAACAGGATTTGTGCGCCATAAGATTCTTCAGCGAAATATGCTGCTGCTTGGTCACGCTCAAGCAGGCTCATGCCTTCATGGAACATCGCAGTACGGATGCCGGCATGCAAACGCAGCACATTTTCCAGCGCTTCCACTACAGGACCACTACGTGCAATCAGTAATACTTTTTTGTGCTTGAGTTCGGTACGCAGCATTTCCATGAGCCACATCACGCGTGGGTCATGTTCCATCCATGCGCCATCGAGCTGTGCTTCTTCCGGCCACATCTGGTCACGTAGCTTACCGTCTTTTGACCAGTTTGCAGGTGCTGGTAAAGGTGCCGGTTGACAGTCACGACCCGGGAAACCCTGAATCGCTTCACGGGTATTACGGAATAAGATACGGCCGGTACCATGACGGTCTAATAATTCGTGAATAGCACGGAAACGCTGTTCCGGCTCATCCTGAATGCTATGACCCAACAAACCTTCAATCGCTTTTAAATGCCCTTCTTCCAAAGGCAGGTCTGACATCAGCACTTCAGCAATTTTTGCAGTCTGATGATACTGCTCTTCTTCATCAAGGAAGCGATCGAGCGAACTAAAACGTTGCGGATCAAGCAGACGTAAACGGGCAAAATGGCTTTCTACACCTAGCTGTTCTGGAGTAGCCGTGAGCAGTAACACACCCGGGGTTTTTTCCGCCAGTTCTTCAACCAAATCGTAACGGTCATTACCGCCTTCTTCTTCACTCCACATCAGGTGATGTGCTTCATCCACCACCAGCAGATCAAAACCGGCTTCTAAAGCCTGTTCACGTAAATCTTCGTGATCCACCATCAAATCAACAGAAGCAATGATGCGCTGCTCGGTCAGGAATGGGTTTAAATCAGGATCATGTTCCTTGATGGATGCGGTACGGGTCAAATCGAACAGTGAAAATTCGAGATTAAAACGGCGGCGCATTTCAATCATCCACTGATATTGCAGTGAATCTGGCACCAGAATCAGGATACGTTCAGAACGCGATGTTTTGAGTTGCTGATGAATAATCAGGCCCGCTTCAATGGTTTTACCCAAACCGACTTCGTCAGCAAGTAAGACACGCGGTGCAAAACGCTGTCCCACTTCATGGGCAATATAAAGCTGGTGCGGAATCAGGCCTACACGCGCACCGACCATGCCGCGCAGAGGACTGTTCTTCATATTGGCTTGCATCAGTAAAGCTTCAATACGCAGGTCATACCATTCTTTATAGTCGACCTGACTGGCCAGCAAACGGTCAAGCGGTTTAGACAGCTGGATGGTCGCACCAATACGGGTTTCGTTAAGTGACTTACGTTCTTCTGAGCCATCTTCCAGATTGCGCACCACATTATAACGAACGACACCATGACGGTCTTCTAAAGATTCAACTGTCCATTTGGTGCCTTCCTGATCCTGCAGTTCATCTTTCACATTGAACACAATACGTGATAAAGGTGCATTGTTACGTGCATAGACACGTGTTTCATCACTTTTTGGGAATAAAATGCTAACCGATCTTTCATCTACGTCTATAAGAACCCCTAAACCAAGTTCTGTTTCCGTGTCTGATAACCAACGCTGACCAATAGCAAACTGATGCAATTTTTCCACCTTTATCTAAAAATGAGGACACTAATTTCAAACCCAAAATCTGCTTGGTATTTGAGCAAAAAACTAGGTCTTTAAGCAATATATTTTGACATAAAGCCCACTAAAAAGTGCGCAAAATCTATGAGGATTAAAAAGTTTTTACTTTAAAAAGGAACTGGAGCATAAAACTCCATCAGCTGTTCTGTTTGCGGATGATAAAAACTTAAGTTTTCAGCATGCAGGCACAGACGCGGCATCAACAGTTGCTGCTCAGGAGTGGCATATAAAGTATCACCAATAATGGGATGACCCAGATATTGCATATGCACGCGTAGCTGATGGGAACGGCCGGTAATCGGGCTAAGTTTGACCCGCGTCACCGCCTGCTCTTGAATTTCAAAATGTTCGATGGCCTGCCAATGTGTCAGTGCAGGCTTGTTATGATTGGGATCGGCAATATGTAAAGGTGGATGTTCAGGATCATAGACAACAGGTACATCAACCGTACCTTCCCCTTCGAGATGCCCTGCTACAATCGCCTGATAGGTTTTATCTGTTTGACGTTCCTGAAACTGGCGGGAAATGGTTTTTTGTCCCCATCTGCTCAGGCCAAACACCAGAATGCCTGAAGTATCCCGGTCCAGACGGTGAATCAGTAGTGTTTTGGGTTCTATTTCTAATAATCGGTTGATCACGCAATCTTGTAAATCTTCGGTTTTGCCAGGAACGGTGAGTACACCTGCAGGTTTATGGATGACCATAAAGTCTTCATCACGATGTATCAGATGTTCGGTTAGAAAATTACTCAATGTTCAATCCCAGGCTGATCGCGCAAACAAGGCGGCAATGATAGAAAGCTTGACACAGAATTACAATGCACAATATTCGAATTGGTGACGGTTTTTCCGATTTTGCTCAAAAATTATTTCAATCTCGTGTTATGAACGTGCTGATTGCAATACAAAGCTGACCAGCGCATGTAGTGAATTGTGTTTTAGGACATCTTCATACGTAATATTTGCCCCATGCGCTCGCCAAATACCCACTAAAGTGACAATAGCAACAGAATCCAAACCGTATTGTTTCAGATCGATATCAGGATCAATTTCCAGAGCATCCATGTTCAGTTGCTCTGCAACCGCAAGCATAATTCCCTTGGGGGAAAGCACATAATTGGATGGAGCACTTAAATCCCATAATCTAGTCAAACTATAGCTATTCATATGATGCAAGCCGTGTATCGAAATGTTATCAATCCATTGAATATGCTGGTCTTGATTCGACAATAAAATCGCATCGTCCACTACACAGATTTGCTCGGTGACACTTTGTAGATGCGGCAATATTTGCTTGAGCATCGGCGTGACCTGCCCGGCAAAAATCAGTTGGGGATGCGATGATGCATATTCACCGAGTTGCTGCATGCCCTGCATCAGGTCATCGCCATACAAATCAACAATCGGAATATCTAAAGCTTTGGCTTTATTGGTGATCTGAACAAGATGGGTCATGAGGTCGCTGTCTTGTATGCCTGCCATCATCCTTAGGTTGTGCAATCCCACCAACACTAAAACCGATTCAGTTGCTGAAAGCTGCCATTTGGCTTGGGAGGGGGTGAGTTGGATCTTTTTGGGTAATGGATAAAACATTAAGCCTCAACCTGCGCTAAAAACTTCTCAATCGCTACCTGTGCAATCTCCGCATCTTCAAACGACTTCACACCTGACACCCCCATCGCTCCGACCAACTGCCCTTGATACAGAATCGGCTCACCACCTTCTAACATGCCCGAGAACGTTTCCATAGTCAGAAAGCCCATTTGACCGCCTTTGATAATATCTTCAAATAGCTTGGATGGACGGCGGCTCATTGCCGAGCATTTGGCTTTTTCTAGACATAAATTGGCTGTCATAGGTGATGCCCCATCCATACGTTTCATCGCAAGCAAATTACCCGTTTCATCTACAATGGCGATACTGACATTAAAATCATGTTCAAGTGCATATTCATAAGCTGAATTTAGTAAAAATTCCGCATCGCTTAAAGTCAAATAATGTTTGGTTTTCATATTCGCTCTCAAAAATTCTTTATAAAAAAGCCCGCTATAAAACGGGCTTCATTTACATGCTCAAAATTAAGCGGATGCTTTCATTTCAGCAAAGGTTTCTTTCGCAGCTTGAATAGTAAATTCAATATCTTCATCACTGTGTGCAGCTGAAATAAAGCCAGCTTCAAATGCAGATGGCGCAAAATTCACCCCACGCTGCAACATGCCATGGAAGAATTTACGGAAGGCATTCACATCACATTTCAGCATTGAATCAAAGCTGGTAATGTCTTCTTGATCGGTAAAGTACAAACCGAACATCCCGCCCACTTGTTGAGTCTTGAATGGAATATCTGCTTCATCCGCAGCAGCTTGTAAACCGGCAAGCAGTTTTTCGAGTTGCGCAGTTAATTTTTCATAAAAACCTTCGGCACGTAAATGTTTAAACATTTCAATACCGGCACGCATCGCGAGTGGATTACCTGACAATGTCCCTGCTTGATAGACTTTACCCAGTGGCGCGATGCATTCCATCACTTCTCGTTTACCACCAAACGCACCGACTGGCAGGCCTGCACCAATAATTTTACCCAAAGTGGTCAAATCAGGTGTTACGCCATAATGTGCCTGTGCACCGCCTAGACCGACACGGAAACCGGTCATCACTTCATCAATGATGAAAACCGAACCATGCTCATCACATACATCACGAATTGCTTGCAGGAAACCGTCAATCGGTTTCACCAAGTTCATGTTGCCTGCGACTGGCTCAACAATTACGCCAGCAATTTCATGACCGAATTTAGCAAAACATTCTTTTAAAGTCGCGATGTCATTGTATGGCAGGGTTAAAGTGTGCTTGGCAAAATCAGCCGGTACACCCGCAGAAGTCGCTTCACCTTCACCGCTAGTCAACATGCCTGAACCCGCTTTAACTAAAAGCGAGTCTGAGTGACCGTGGTAACAGCCTTCAAATTTTACAATCTTATCGCGGCCTGTGTAGCCTCGTGCCAAACGGATTGCTGTCATGGTTGCTTCCGTACCTGAATTGGTCATACGAACCAGTTCAATCGACGGCATGATTTCACAGATGATGTCAGCCAGGGTTGTTTCATGAACTGTTGGTGCACCAAAGCTTAAGCCATCAACAGCAGCCTCTTGTACGGCTTTAATGATGTCAGGATGGGCATGGCCTAAAATCATCGGTCCCCATGAACCAACATAGTCCACATAGCGTTTACCATCGACATCGTATAAATAGGCACCTTTGGCTTTTTCAATAAATACAGGCGTACCACCCACCCCATTAAACGCACGTACCGGTGAATTCACCCCACCCGGAATATGTTTGCTGGCTTGTTTAAACAATTGTTCTTGCTTTGGAGATAGGCTCATGAATTTACTCAACTCAAAATTAAATCAATCTAAATCTATATTATTAAAGGCTGTCTTGAAAAAGTGCAGACCATTCATCAAGACGCTCAGGAATGGCATGCATAGGACGACCTAATATATCACTAATCACTGCACAATAATCTGCACCAGATTCAACCACGATCTTTGAATTTTCAACGGTTAACCCGCCAATGGCACAGATCGGCACATTTAGTTGCGTTTTGGCTTGTTTTAATGTTTCCAAACCAATGTTTCCGGCTTCAGGCTTACTCTCAGTCGCATAAATTGCACCAAATGCCACATAATTTGCACCATCGGCAATCGCCTGTTCTGCCAATTCCAGTGAATTGTTGCAACTGCGACCAATCAGGACACCTTCTGGCAAACGTGCAACCGCATCGACAATAGAGCCATCATCCTGGCCCAGATGCACACCTACACCGTATTTAACCGCAATTTCAAGATCGTCATTAATCACGAAAGGTACGCGATATTCAGCACACATGGCTTTCATATACTCAATTTCATAAAATTGATCTTCTTTGGCGACTTTTTTACGACGGTATTGCAATACTGAAATACCGCCATTGGCCATTGCACCTTCAAGCTTAGCCAATAAAAGTTCTAAAGGATCATCATTGGTGATCAGATATAAACCGCGCATAACAAACTGCCAAAATTAAAACTGCCCTATTATAGGCATATCAGGAACAAGATTCAGCGGAACTGACTTAATTCCTTAAAATTACAGCAGATGAATATCAAAAATTAGAAAACTTAAACGGTAGCAACTTTGAGTTAAATAGTGTGAAAATACCTATTTTCAGGGATAGATCATCTGAAGATTAAACGATTAAATAAACCACAAAATGACAATAAATAATAATTATAAAAACAAAAACTTGAAGCACTGAAAAGACTTCCTGATCCTTGATTATAAAATGCGCTTGGGGGAAGCGAATCAAGGATTAGGAAGTCATTCTATTTTTATTCCGCTAAAATTGGGTAATATCTTCAACTCTGACAAAGCATTTCTTGTAAATTTTTAATTCCATATTTTTTAATTTTGGTTCAAAAAGTTTAGCTTTTATCTAACCTTCCTTAAATAAAAAAAGCCTAGAGAAGGTCACTCTAGGCTTGGAAAACTTTAAAATTAGGACGCTCGAAGTAAGAAATAAATTTATTCAATGCCTGTTCTATTAATAGAATATTCACTCTACCATTGCAAGTCTACATTCCGTAAATTTACAAATATTTTATTTTTAGGTAAATTTTTTCAACACTATTCACATAATAAAAGTGATTTTTTAACTAACTGGGAATTTTATCCAGGGAACGATCTTTTAAACTTAAATTCCCACGCAACACATCAGAAAACATGCGCCAATCTGAAATAAAACTATAGAGCGGCTGTTTAAAACTGGCCGGTTTGTTTTTTTCAAAGCAGAAATGACCTGCCCATGCACTAGCATAGCCGAACAATAATCCATAAACCAGATACTTTGGCTTTCTTTTTACAATGGCACGACTTAATAGGCATGCCCCGACACTACTGCCGAATATATGCAAACGGCGACTCATAATATTACGATGCTCAGTTAGATAAAACCGATAGAATTCATGATAGTTTTGAATCGGCAGCTGAAATTCCGGTTCTGGATGATGTTCAAATTTGAGCTGGATTGTTGTATTCATGGTCATAGTCCTGCCTATTTTGATTCAAGTTAGCTCATATTTCAGCCAAATTAAAGTGTCCGCTTTTATCATTTTTTTGATCATTTGCAAAGCAACCAGTCAAGAATCCGTTCGTCAAGTCTTACATCAAAAATCATTTTCGCTACAATCATCAGCTTAGAATGAACAATGCTATTTCCGGCGCTATAAAAGAACAGATTTCATAATGCATGTGTAAGCTATAGATAATGTTTGCATTGCTGACATCGCATCAAAAAATTAGGATGAAAAATCATGATTGAAGTTGAATTAAAATTTCAAATTCCTGAAGCAAGACGTAATGCTTTACTGAAAGCATTGGATCCTAAAAAATCTGAAATTATTCAACTGAAAGCCAAATATTACGACACATCGGAACGCTTACTCTCACAGCATGGTGTTGCCTTAAGACAACGTCTGGAAGGCACACGCTGGATTCAAACCTTGAAAGCTGCCGGGAAAAGCCACTTACATCGTTTTGAGCACAATCATGACCTGGGTGAACTGGAACAGGCACCGCAACTGGATTTATCTATTTATGAGCAGGATGCTGAAGCACAACACATCCTGAAAAATGCTTTGGGTGAGGCACAGGATCAACTTAAATTACAGTTTGAAACTGATATACAGCGTACCTTTCGCGTCATTCATTTTGAAGAAACCGAGATAGAAGTCAGTCTAGATGTTGGTGAAGTGCGTACCGAAACAGCGCAGAGTGAAGTACATGAAGTTGAATTTGAATTGAAGTCAGGCTCAGTCCAATCTCTTCTCGCCTTTAGCTTTGAATGGGTGAAAAAATATCACCTTTGGCTGGACGTGCGCAGTAAGGCCGAAATCGGCAATCTTCTGGCCATCCAGCAACCCGTCAGTCCGGCAAAATTAGCCAAGGAATTTCATTTAAGTAAAAAAGACCCCGCCAATAAAAACTTGCGCATGCTGATTGCCCAGCAGTTACAGCATTTACTGCCAAATATCGCAGCTATTGCTGCAGGTGTTGCCGAGCAAACCCATATTCAGCAGGCACAAATTGCCCTGGATCATTTACATTTGACCCTGTCGTTATTTAAAGACTGGAATGAGGCAGTTTCCGACAAATGGGCGGTGCAGCTGGGTGCATTTAAGCATCAGTTTGATCATTTACAGCATTTGCAGCACATGCAGTCGACTTTAGGCGCATTTTTACAGAATCCCAATACTGCATCAAATTTAGCCAAAGATATTTTGTATGCTAAAGAAAAATTGGCCAATCTGGTACGTTCAACACAAAACGTACATCATTATCTGGAATTATTGATGTTTGGCTTGGACCACAAGGATAAGTCCCAAGTGCACGACTTAAAGTGGTTTGCGCAAAATACCCTGCAAAATCAATATAAACAACTCCAAGATCATCTCGCAAATACCGATATTGCCAATTTTGAAAGTCTGGATCAGTTAGCCACTAAAATTCATGAACTGAAATTTAGCTTCCCGATTCTAACTTCGATTTATGATGTCAAAAATTTGCAAAAATACAGCAAAGCCTTGAATGATGCGCAACTTGCAGCCAGTGAATATCAGATTCTGGCCTCTTCTGCCGAGTATATTCAGCAAACTGAACTGGAAGCCAGTGACTGGTTTGTGTTGGGTTGGCTGACAGCAAAACAGGAAGTGTATGCACAAAACCTGCTTGAAGCGACAGAACAATTCCTGGTGAGTCGTAAATTTATTAAGTAACAAATAAAGCGACAAAATTAAACCAGTCAAATCAAAGCGTATGGCATGATCTTTTAATGCACACCAATGAGTGGGGCGACATACGCTTGATCTACTTTCTGGCAAAACCCTACTCTTTTTTTGATACTGGCTTACAATGAAAGTCATGGCCCTATCGGATGATGAAGCGTCAGGAGTTTTAACATGCTTGAAGTAGAATTAAAATTTCAGATCCCCGCATCAGATCAAGAAAAGCTCTATCAGCTCTTCTTGAACAAGAATGCTCGCTTGATTTCTTTATACGCAAAATACTATGACACGCCCGAACGGCATTTGGCTGAAAAGAATATTTCATTACGGCAACGTCTTGAAGACGATCACTGGATACAAACTTTAAAAGCGCCCAGCGATCATTCCTTACAACGTTTTGAACTGGAAAGCGATTTAGGCAAACTAAATGCCCCTCCGGACTTGGCCCTTAAGATGTACCAGTCCGATCCGAAAGCAAAACAATTGCTGCAAAATGCTTTGGGCAAACAGGTTAAAAACCTGATTGTGCAATATGAAACAGTCGTTCAACGTCTGGTGCATGTGATTCATTTTAACCGTTCAAAAATTGAAGTCAGTCTGGATCGCGGCGAAATTCGACATAACGATCAGAGCGTGTCAATTTATGAAATTGAATTTGAGCTTAAACAAGGTTCCATACAAGACCTGATCAAATTTATTCACCCCTGGGTGCAGCGATATCATTTATGGCTAGATGTGCGAAGTAAAGCTCAACGCGGCGATTTGCTGGCACAGAGTTTAAAAAATCCTGCTGCTCAATTTGCCAGCCCACTCAAGCTGAATCCACAGGACTCAACAGATCAAGCTTTAAAGCAGATCATCAATAATACCTTGCAGCACCTATTGCCGAATGCATCAACCATCGCTTCCGGACAGTATGATAGCGAACATGTGCACCAGACTCGGGTTGCCATTCGCCGTTTAAGAAGTGCCTTACGTGTTTTTGAGGACTGGTCAAAAGATGTCAATCCAGACTGGCAAGAGCAGCTGACTCATCTGTTCCGCCAACTGGGTTCAACCCGTGATCGCGATGCCTTGAGTGAAGGACTTTTACCTCAGCTCGAACAGGCAGGTGCCCCTTTTGTTCAGCTTTCGAATACGCCTGAACAATCCGGCATTCCCATTGATGAATCATTACGTTCTTCAGACTTTGTAGAATTGATTCTGCATCTGCTGCGCTTTGTCGATCAGCCATGTAAAGAACAGAAAAAATCCGGATTAAAAAAAGATATCGCCAAAAAACTGCAAAAAATGCATCAACAAATCTGCAAAGATGCCGATCAATTTTTACAGCTGGATATTCCCTCCCGGCATCGTACCCGCAAACGGGTCAAACGCTTGCGTTATTGCGTAGAATTCGTGGCTTCGCTTTATCCTGTTCAAGATGTAAAACACTATCTCAAAGATTTAAAACCCGCCCAGGAAAGTTTGGGACAATATAACGATCTAATGGTGGCTGAAGCACTATTTCAGGATATGGTCAAACGTAAACAAAAAGCATGGTTTATCTTGGGCTGGATTGCCAGTGAGAAAAAATACGTTCTGCAACAGGCTCAGCAGCATTTAGACGATTATTCTAAAACCGATACTTTCTGGTAAGTAGAAAATGTAAAATCAATATTAGCGATATTTGCCAAATATTTTCCAGGTTCCATTATCTGCCAGTGGATCACTATACCTGTCATTGCGCTGTTTGCGCGGCTTGTCACGGGCATCTACCAGCTCAAAATGTGACTCTGTACTGAGTACAATACCATTCACATAAAACCGTGTGCGTGTGTATTCACTTTGTCCATGCTGGAACACATACGTGCGCAAGTCGATAAATTCGCGATGTGCCACCAAAGCTGCCGTATTATCACTTTCTAACCAGACACGCATGGCTTGAATTTGTGCAGGTTCATATTGTCCACACTTATCCACCAGGCTGGCTATACCACGAAAGGTTTTCGACTCTTTGGCGCGGGTTTTATTAATTCGGATGCGGTCAACATGAAAATAGAACAGCGGCAGATTCAAATGGCTGGGTAAATGCACCACATCGAGTGTTTCATCTTGCATAAAAGGCTGAAACAGGTCTTGTGCTCGTTCAATTAACCCGGTCCATTGCCGGTAATATTCATCGACTTCTTTTTTAGACCCATAATAAATAGGTAAGCCTTCTACATTGGCCAGGTTTGCAGGCGGCCAAATATTTTGACGCAATAAGGCGATGTCACTTTTTAGACTCTGTACAGCAATGGCATCTTGCATTGGAGTATCCATTTTTATGCTTAGGCTATTTTTAGATTAAGCCAAAGGTTTAGTTTCTGCAAGGCTTTGCCTATAATAAGGCCATTAGATCGTTTTTGCAGGAAAAGTTCATGGTTCAAAAGATTGAAGCAACAGATGTAACCGAAGAAGAAGCGTTAAATGCTGCTTTTTTTGAACGTGCTGATGAATTTATTAAACAAGCCAACGAATTTTGCCGTGTCGAAAAAGGTTCTGCAGTGAAACCTGCTGAAATGCGCGGACAAGTCAGCGCTGCCATGTTGTTTGCTACTGCCCGTTTTAATACTTGGGTGGCTGCCAATAACTTTAAAGATGGCAATGAAATGCGCGATGCCAAAGATCAGGTGATGTCGTACATCATGCAGCAGTTCCAGATGATGCTGGAAGACAACTATGATGAATATTGCGAACAGTTTGAAAACTATCTTCGCTTCCGTCGTAACGAAGAATTTCATACCAACAAGCATGATCATGACCACAATCACGATCATTAATGAAAAGCCCTACGGGGCTTTTTTTATCTGCTGAGTTTTTGGATAAAAGGTCATCCAAAGCCAAAATACCTTAGCGTATGGTGACATAACAGAGATTTACTGAACCAAAGACTGACCATGCAACAGCAGGAGACAGTTTCCGGAAACTTCGATTGACTGGACCATTTTGGCATGCCTGCCGGTCTTTTTGGTCAAGTGGGTACTTTGACCGGGTTGACCAGAGTCGCCCGGGAAAACATTCTGGTGCGCTGGCAGGAGGATATTGCCAAACTGGCCAGTTGCCCGAATATTTATACCAAGATATCGGGCCTGTTATGCCTGTATTAGGTCATCAGTTTCATAAACAAGACCGCTTAGCCAGCAAACAGGAAATCTATGATTTAGCCTTTCCACTGATTAGCCATGTACTGCGCCACTTTGGCAATTACCGGGTCATATTTGCCTTCAACTTTCCCATGGATCGGGTCATCAACAGCTCACTGCTGAACATCATTAATGCCTTTAGTGATGTGGTCGTGGGATCTATGAATGCACTGAAACAAGTTTTTTATCATAACGCGAAGCAGTTTTATCGGCTTTAAAAGAAACCTCCCCTAACCCCTCCTAAAAGGAGGGGAAAAGCACAACAAATATATGAATAGCAGGATAGAAAATAGCGTTTAAAAGTTATGACTTGTTTTGTGGCTTTCCATACTGGTCTGCCATGACTTCCACCAGCTGATCCAGTTTGATGTATTTCTTGATTACGGTATCTACATCTGCCTTAGTCAATTTTGCAAAAGCCTGATCACGCTTTTCACGGAACAACAAGTCGCGATTATGTTCCAGTTGCGGCAAAAGCATCGCGTGAATACTGCGTTCATCTTCCAAAGCAGTCACCCGTTTTTTCAGAATATTGGCTTTGGCCGCTTCCAGCTCCTGTTCAGTTACCCCTTTAGTGAGTAAATCATTCAGTACCTTATGCACGGCTTGTGATACTTGCGCCGACTTTGCTGCCGTATAATTGGCTTCTATGGTGAGTGCCCCTGAATCAATCCATTCATCCAGATCCAGATTGCTGCCAAATCCATATACCAAGGCATTTTTCTCACGGAGTTCCTGGGCTAAACGTGAAGACAGCTGTGAGTCAGCCAGAATATAACTAAATGCCATTAAGGCTGGTGCATCGGCATGATTCGAACCCACCGGCAAGGTCAAAATGGCCTGATAATTACCAAATTCACGTTGCTCTGATAAAGCATGGATTTTTTGTGCCTTATACGCCTGATAATCAGAACTTAGGCGTTGATAAGGCAATTGTGCTTTCCATCTAGAGAATTCTTTTTGTAGCAATTCAAGCATGGGTTGAGCCTGATAATCACCAGTAATCGCAATTTGTGCATGATGACTGATAAAGAAATCCTGATATAATTTTTTCACTTGCTCAACTGTTGCTGCTTTAAGCTGCTGTTTAGACAGCTCAGGTTCAAAATGATAGCGTAAATCTCCTGGCTGATAGGTTTCCAATAAGCGCGTCATGGTCAATGCAGCAACTGTTTCAGGTTCCGTATATGGACGATCCAGGCTCGACAAGCTTTGTGACTTGATCAGGTCAAATTGCGATTGTTCAAACTTCGGTGTTTTCAGAACATCAAGTATAAATTTGAAATAATCATCAAATTTCTCTTTTTTCGCCACAATCTGAATGGCAATACTATTTGCAGATGCTGTAGCCGTTGCTCCACCACCCGCTTCAATCGATTTGTCTGCAATATCCTGCAAACTATACTGATCTGAGCCACGCAAGAGTAAATAGGCCATCAAATCCAGTACTTCACCTTTATTAAACAAAGATTTATCCGTACCAAAGTCAACAGAAATGGTGGCATAGGTTTTATCATCACGGGTAGAGGTCGGATACAAAGCGTATGCAATACCGTTTTTCAACGTTCCGCGCTGGATTTTCTTTTCAATATCCACCAAATACTGCTTTGAGGTTTTGACGTATTCCGCGACTTCCTGCTTATAGGCACTGCTGTCTTTAAGCGGCTCTTCTTGCACACTGGCCTGATCTAAGGTTTTAGGTTGCTCGGCAGCCTGTTGTTGTAATGCTTTTTTCTGATCTTCCGGGGTCGGTTTAATATCTCCAGAAATGCGATGTTCTGGCACTAAAAACCGGGTCAGGGTTTGATTGACATCAGTAAGCTTCAATTGCTTCACATTATTCAAATCAGTAAAATACTGCGACCAGTCTCCCTGATAAGCCACATAATAATCACTTAAACGCCCCCCCAAAGCGGCAGCATTACTGAGTACACTGTCTACCTGATTCTGAATCAGGTTTTTTACCCGGTTTAGTTCGGTCTCATTAAATGGCTGACTTTTTTCCACACCCGCAATAAGTTCGGATTGCACTTTTTTCTCATCATGATTCGGTGCATAAATGGCGCCCATAAAGACCAGATTAAAGTCCTGATCTAGCCAGGTAGTAGATTGAACGCCGGTACTTAAACCAGTTTCCACCATGCTTTGATAAAGATGCCCACTCGGTTGCATGGTATATAAATAAGGTGTCAGTGCCAAAGCAGATTTGATCTTTTCATTTTTGCCATTCAGGTAAATATTGAATTTAGCTAGATCACTGCCCTTTTTTACAACAAAATTTCTATGCTGAATTTTGGCTGAGTCCAGCACAGGAACTTTGGTCTGTACTGGAACCTGACGAGTTGCTATTGGACTAAACTGTTGATCAATCTGTTTTAACACAGCGGCTTTATCAAATTTACCGGAAATGATCATTACGGCATTGTTCGGTGCATACCAGGTTCGATAAAATTTATTCAGCTCATCCATTTTAATGGACTGCAATTCTTTTAAATCGCCAATCGGCAAACGTCCCAGATACTTATTGCCATAAGCCGATTTCCACATCTGGTCCATCATCACTGCAAAAGGCTGATCCATACGAACTTCACGTTCGCGTTTCACAATGGCAATTTCAGAAGGGACAAACTTTTCTTGCAGCACCAGCTTGTCCATACGTTCAGCTTCAAGATGAATCACTTGATTAATGGCATTCTGTTCAGGACGGATCACATTGGTATATTTGGTGGAATAATAATCCGTACTGGCGTTGGTCATTAAGGTGTATTGATCCAGACGGCGCTGAAATTCTTCACCTTTGATGTTCTGTGTACCCTTAAATGCCAGATGTTCGAGCAAATGTGCCAAACCGCCTTTGCCCTGCGGATCATTAAGTGAACCGGTCAGATAGACCGTGTTCATAAAGATTTTATTTTCTTTATCATTTTTCGCCAGCACCACGCGAAAACCATTGTCTAATGTATATTCTTCAATCTTCTGCTCAGATTTAACCAAAATCGGTTGTGCCCAAGCAGTTGCACTAAAACCGACAAATAATAATGAGATAGTAAGTTGTTTGAACCGCATGAGCATAATTATTCCAATTTATTCAGTCATATAAATTTTTAAGCATCACATCTTAGAAAATGATCATGATGTTGAGTAGTTACTTTTTGCAAGCATTACCGTTTATTTCAATAGCTTTGTCGTTCATTTATATCCAGATGTTACAAATGTAGCTCTGCCTGCATATATAATTTTGCATAACCTGAAACTTCAATCCGTTCATTTTCAAGCAGTTCACAATATAATTTTCCCCCACGTGCAGATGCCTGATCAGCCAGAATATCTTTTTTGCCCAATTTCTCTGCCCAAAGTGGCGCAATCGCGGTATGAATTGAACCGGTAACCGGATCTTCATCAATGCCATTAGCGGGAGCAAAATAGCGCGATATACAATCATAAGGCGCAGCAGCCTGAGCAGTAATGGCCAGGTCCAGAACACGCTTGGGTTGGGTTTTCTCGGCTTGATTGAGTGTCCATTGTTTGAATAATTCCAGATTGGGCTTTTCATCCCGTACATCTTGTGGATTTGCATATTCCATAATGTAGGCCTGATGATTTAAATAAACATTTTTAAATGGCTTGCTTAAAATTTGCTTTAAAACTTCAGGATAATGGGTAATTTTTTTTGCACGGCGAATCGGAAAGTCCATTTTGATTTTGCCATCCACCTCTTGGCTTACCACAAAAATGCCGAGCTCTTTAACATGAAACCGAAAGGTTTTCGCAGCAGTATAATCTTTAAATAGTACAAAACTGCTGGCTAGCGTTGCATGTCCACAAAAGTTCACTTCTGTGGTTGGGGTAAACCAGCGGATTTCATAGTTTTCTGCATCAAGCATTTTTACAAAAGCAGTTTCTGCCAGATTATTTTCTAAGGCGATATTTTGCATCAAGACCTCATCCAGCCAGTGTTCAGTCACAATCACTGCCGCAGGATTTCCTTTAAACAGTTCCGTTGTGAAGGCATCCACCTGATACATTTTCATCTTGATTTCCCCAATTTTAGATTCAGCACTTTGTATGTTCTAAATGTAATACAGACATTATTGCTGCAAGTATTCCATAGCGTGCTTTTTAAAAACAAAAAGCTGATCGAGAAAGACTGTTTTTGTATCCGCCTGCAGATCAGCAACTTTATGTATAAATACTGGCCTATTAATTGCGATTTTCCCCTGGAAAAAACCTGGCTTTAAGGCTAGCTTATTCATATCTATATCATTGATTTCTATCTTATGCATTTTCAAGTCCATATGATTGATGTGAAAAATCAATTGCAGAACTATATCTGGTTATTAGAACATATCCCGAGTAAAGAAGTAGTTGCAGTTGACCCTACTGAAGCACATCTGGTCGAAGAATTTTGTACAGCGAAAGGTTTAAAGCTGACTCAAATCTGGCTGACACATTGGCATAAAGACCATATTGGCGGTGTGCCCGAGCTTTTACAAAATCGTCATATCCCCGTTTATGGTCCACGGGAAGAATTAAGCAAAGTTCCTTTTATCACTCATCCCCTACAACATGAAAATCATCTTAGTTTTCATGATTTAAATATTGAGATTATTGCCGTACCTGGACATACACTGGGGCATATCGTTTATTTTATTGATGCGCTGGATGTACTTTTCTGTGGCGATACATTGTTTGCCATGGGTTGCGGCCGTGTGTTTGAAGGAACATATGAGCAAATGTACCACTCACTCAATCGCCTGGCCGCTTTGCCAGCACGTACCAAAGTCTACTGCACCCATGAATATACACTGGCCAATGCCAAGTTTGCTTTACATGTCGAACCTGACAACCTGGCGATTCAGCAGCGCTTCGAACAGGTAGAAGCACTGCGTATGCTCGGTCAAAGTACCTTACCAAGTAGTATTGAACTGGAACTGCAAACAAATCCCTTTTTAAGGGTGGACAGCGTGGAAGAATTTCGGCACATACGACAGTTAAAAGATAACTTTTAATGGGTGTAGTATGTAGCAGCGATGACAGTTTATAAAATTTGATGGATTTGGGTATAAGCATCAAGCTCGGCTTGCGTTACCACCTTGGTGACATGCATCTCGTCCACACGAACTAGCAGTAACCCACCTAAAGCAGGTTGATAACGACGGGCGCTGCCAAAAGGCGTATAGGACACTTTGGATTGTTCGCCGAAAAATAGCCAGTCCTCATGGCCCAGCATAACAGCAACAGGTACCTGACCTTGTTGCTGCATCTGCTGAATTTGCTTGCTTACATTCTGTTCAATGGTTTCTGTGGTCATTACAATTCTGTCTTCATCTTGATCAACATTTTGCACCTGCCAGAATTCAATAAATTCTCTTGGTACAATGCCATATATTTTATCTTTTTTTAAAATATATGACACTGTCATTTTTTGGCGGCTATTGATTTGTGAATAAAATAACATGGCTGTTCCACTTCAGTGCGGTATTCCCCCCCAATAATTTATCCTTCCCCAAAACTGCTCAAAGATAAAAACATTCATGCTCTAGTTAAAATTGTGTTTAAATATTTCCATTTCAAAAAATCAAGAAAATAGGCTAAAATAAATAAAAATCAATAATATGTAAAATAATTCCTTAAATACAAGATTGGTTTTTATCCGCAATTTAATTATTATTTACGCATTTCTTGCATAAAAAAAATACAAAATATTTATTTTATAAAAAACCTGTTCAAGCTACCCTTTAAAAAAATATCTGCATCCCTATTAATTATTTAATAGCAGTCAGTATCTAATACACAAGGAGTTCTCTCGTGAAGAAAGTTGTTAAGGCAAAAAATTTAATTGCATTTCGTATCTGGTTAGAAAAATTGGGCTATTCAGTAAAATCATTGACTGATAATCGTGGGTTTACCTTTAGCTTCAAAAAAGAATACGGTCTGGTCACATGTGATTTAGCAGGTAATGCGCTTGCCATGCAACTTGGCGAAGAATTCGAAGATCATTTAAAAGCTTAAAAGACTATTGGTCATTTTGGATTAGGGCAAAACAATAATAATTTTAAATCTATTTTTAAAAGCCCATTTTTTGGGCTTTTTATTTATGTTCACTTTTTACAGGCAATAAAAAAGCAAGGTCTATTTACCTTGCTTTAATATGGTGGGGATAGAGAGACTCGAACTCTCACGCCCAGAGGGCGCTGCGACCTGAACACAGTGCGTCTACCAATTCCGCCATATCCCCGTCAGGACCAGCTTAGTGCTGGATTTTTCTTACAATAAAAAAGCAAGGTAGCTTACCTTGCCTTAATATGATGGTGGGGACGGAGAGACTCGAACTCTCACACCTTGCGGCGCTGGAACCTAAATCCAGTGCGTCTACCAATTTCGCCACGTCCCCATCAGGGTACCAACTGTGTGTTGGATTTTTTTAAAACTTGGCAGAGGATCAAGGATTCGAACCTTGACGAACGGTTTTGGAGA
Organism: Acinetobacter sp. YH01022; assembly: GCF_013420235.1. Classification (NCBI taxonomy): domain Bacteria; kingdom Pseudomonadati; phylum Pseudomonadota; class Gammaproteobacteria; order Moraxellales; family Moraxellaceae; genus Acinetobacter; species Acinetobacter sp. YH01022. Next base: position 28,510 of record NZ_VOYP01000033.1, read on the forward strand.
CCGTCATGCTACCATTACACCAATCCTCTGTAACCTAATTATCAAACTATGCTGATATTTAAGTGGTGGGGACGGAGAGACTCGAACTCTCACACCTTGCGGCGCTGGAACCTAAATCCAGTGCGTCTACCAATTTCGCCACGTCCCCAATGGCTGTGTATATTATAGAGATCGATTCCTGATGACAAGACCTTTTTATGAAAAATCCACTTGTTTGTTTAAATAAAAAACAAAAACCGTTTTTCTGTATTTTTCTTAAGCATTTTCAGTGACTAAGCAGCATTTTATTGTAGCAATGTCGGTAAATCTATGCTGTTTTTGCTTCGCCAACATGCCACATAAAAGCTGTTTAAACGCTAAATAAGGTTGTGGCAGTTCAATATTTAGCTGCTGGCAATGCAAATAGGCCCAATCGTGATAATTTTTTGCACTCAGGCGCTGATTTTTCAACCATTCATATAGAATAATACCCAGCGCATAAATATCCGTTTGCACGGTTTTTTCGGCACCCTGAAAAAGTTCGGGTGCCATATAGCGTGGTGTTGCCGTTAGATTTTTCGGATTGTGGACTGCATTGATTTTTTGTACCTGCTCAAAATCGATTAAACATACGCGGTTTTGGTATTCAACCAAGTGCTCGTGTTTCAAATCGCCATGAATCCAGCCTGACTGATGTAACTGCTCCACCGCATCTAAAAGCTTTAAGATCGTCTGTTTGATCTGTTGTAATGACATCTCGGCACAATCACCGAGCAATAATGCTGCATCGCTTAGAATCAATGCAGCACTGCACGACGCTTCTAATCCAGCCAGGTTTTTAAAATGAGAAATCATTTGAAAAGGTAATAAGAAATCAGGCTGGCTGCTGGCAGAATTGGCTTGAGCTAAAAACTGCTGATAAAAAACCAGTTCATTTCGAAACCCGGCTTCAATACTGGGATGGCTATTCAAGCTTTGGGTTTTTAACCAATAGCGTTGTTGCTGATATTCAAAGGTATATAAACAACGCCCAAAAGTTAAACTTCTGGGCTTGGTCTTTAACATTAAATGGATGTTAGAAAAATCCACATCTTTAAACTGCAATAAATTCTGCGGTTTTTTTCTCTGGATCATGCTGATAACTTAAAAGCTCTAAACAGTGCTGAATGGTTTTACCGACACGGGCATGGGTTTCGATAGAAGATATTTTTGGCCAGGTTGCCCGCTCCCCTTCTCTTTGCAATAACTTGAACAAATACGGACGTGGATTCTGGAACATGTAACTATAATGGCGCAGGCTATAATCACCTACGATATTCACATCACCATAATAACCTTGATCAATCACCCCATATCCATGATCGAGCAAACGGCGTACAGGAGGAAACATACCAACCCGACCACGGGTAAAATCCATGATTCCTTTAGCAATGACTTTGCCCTGACGACGAACAATCCGCTCTGGCCAGCTCATCATATCTTGACGGTAGCGCTCTACATCACTTTGCATGAATGGCACAATATGTGGATTCACCTGACTGGCAATGGTGTAATTTAAGTTATACAGTCGCGCCATTTTTTCTTGCGGGAAATCACTTCTTACACTACCGTCTACCCAACGGGTATTGGACATATAAGGGGTCAATTTGCCATCGTAACGCTTACTGGTGAGCTTAACCGGTGGAAACAGGATAGGCACAGCACAGGATGCCAATACCGCACTCCAGACCAGTAAATCTGGCGAAGTATAAGTATTCATGATGCGGGCTTGTTGTGAGGTGTCATAAGGTGCTACAGCGACATTAATATGTAAACCGGAAGTTTTAAAGGCTTCTTCAAATGTCACATCACCCAAATTTTCAATCAGGAATTTTTTCAAGTATTTTACATCGGCAAAACCACCATTGCCCTTTAAAAGGTCACCAAATTTACGAAAGTGAAAAGCTTCGGTAAAAAAGTTTTCACCATTTAAAAGGCCGGTAATATCTGAAGGTTTTGAAGTACCGAGCATGGTGGTCATGATTGCCCCGGCACTCGAACCGGATAACACTTTAGGCATTAAATCCTGTTCAAGCAGTGCTTTACATACGCCGGTATGAAACAGTCCTAAAGTTGCTCCACCTGAAAACATGATCGCAGGCTGACCATAAGCTTTTTTACACTGCTGAAAGAACTCTATTTTTTTTTCCATACACAGACAAGTACAGTCAGCCGAAGCGATGTAAGCCAGGCTGTCACTGACTTCTTCCACATAATCTTCAATAATTTTTTTAGTGCCCACATAGGTGGCATTAAAAAGCATGGGATGTGCAATATTTGCAATATCGTAGCTTAAACCTTCACGCAATATGTACATGATATCTTGGGTACGTTTTTGAAAACGGTAGCGTTTTAACCTGCTTAATCGCTCAGAAATAATTTCGGCATCAAAATAAGGTGAACAGTTATCCAATTTCCATTCTTGAGCACCGGATTCTTCATCTATTTTTAGGGCAATGCTTTTCCATTCTTCATATGTTTCAGCCGCAGCGAGCTGACTTTTTAATTTTTTTATACGGTATGCTTGATGTGGATTAATATTTGTCGTGAAATCATTAAATAACATATCTATCCCTCAAACACTTTCATTGTTATTTCCTGTCCCTGATCGGGTATCGAACATCATCTTTGTACAATCTACAAGTGATTAATCCATCATCATACCGCCTATTCAATTGGCAAACTATGGCTATTTGATATACAGTTTCCATGTAAAATGACCTTTTCACTTTATCCGTATAAGCTGAACCATCATGGCAACAATTGATTTACCTGACAATATCTTACAAGTTCTTTCGACTGTACTCCAACAGCTACAGCAAAACCTACCTGAACTGAAACAAGAAACCAACTTTGAAGCTTCGGCTTATAAGTGGCAAAATAAACAATTAAACGCCATTCAGCAGCCTAAAAAAATCTATTTGGACGATTTAAAAGGTATAGAAAAACAAAAAGAAAAAGTGATTCAAAATACCCGGCAATTTTTAAAAGGCTTGCCTGCCAACGATGTGCTACTGACTGGCTCACGCGGCACAGGGAAATCCTCAATTGTACGTGCATTATTAACCGAGTATGAATCTGAAGGCTTGCGTTTAATTGAAATTGAACGTGATGATTTGGCCGATTTGCCGATGATTCAGAAATTGATTGAAAATCGTCCTGAAAAATTTATTGTCTACTGTGATGACCTGGCTTTTAACGCAGAAGATGAAAACTATCGCAGTTTAAAAAGTGTATTGGATGGTTCATTACAATCTGGTTCAAGCAATTTTATTATTTATGCCACCAGCAACCGCCGTCATTTATTGCCGGAATTTATGCATGAAAACACCCCGATAACGCGTATGGATGTTCCTCAATACACGGAGCTACACCCACAAGAAGCCATTGAAGAAAAAATTTCACTGTCTGACCGTTTCGGTATGTGGCTGTCGTTCTATCCGATGGATCAAAACTTATACCTAGAAATCGTGCAGCACTATTTAGCAAAAGCTGGTATGTCCATGACAGATGAAGTACGCGCCGAAGCCTTAAGATGGTGTCAGGCACGTGGACAGCGTTCAGGGCGTGCAGCGTATCAATTCTCTAAGCATTGGATTGGATCACAACTACTTCAGTCTCAATAATTAGCTTAAATTTGTGAAAACTGGAAAAGAATCTCTCATATTCTTTTCCAAAATTAAAAAAGAGGCTCTCGCCTCTTTTTTAATTCTTTATATTTAAGCTTCGCTTGGATTGGTCAACTCTGTCATTGGCCAGCGTGGCGTAGTCCTCACAGACAGACCATCATGCTGCCCTGCTTTTAAACGCTGATAACCAGCAAAGGCAATCATCGCACCATTATCAGTACATAACGCGGGTTCTGCATAATAGACTTGGGCTTTAATTTTAGCCAAATCCGCTTCCAGACGTTCACGTAAGCACTTATTGGCACTTACACCACCTGCAATCACCAAACGTTTTAAACCGGTCTGTTTCAGTGTTTTTACCGATTTTTTCACCAATGTATCTACCAGCGCTTCCTGGAAGCTCGCTGCGATATCGGCTTCACGACCTTGACCTTCCACTTTTTTCAATTGAATGGAAACAGCGGTTTTTAAACCACTAAATGAAAAATCTAGACCTTGATGCAACATTGGGCGTGGGAAAGCAAAGGCTTCTGGATTCCCCTGCTCAGCCAGTTTTGAAATGTTCGGACCACCCGGATAAGGCAAGCCCATCATCTTTGCCACTTTATCAAAAGCTTCACCGGCAGCATCATCAATGGATTCACCCAGCAATTCATATTGACCAATGCCATGCGCTGCCATGAGCTGAGTATGCCCGCCAGAGACCAATAAAGCGACAAACGGAAATTCTGGCGGAGTTTTAGACAACAAAGGCGCCAACATATGACCTTCCATATGATGCACACCAATCGCCGGTTTATTTAACGCGAATGCCAAGGTACGACCAAACAGTGCCCCGGTCATAAGCGCTCCCATCAAGCCGGGACCACGTGTATAGGCGACTGCATCAATGTCTGATTTTTTAATATTGCTTTGTTCAAGCAACTGATTCATTAAAGGAATTAACTTACGCACATGATCGCGTGAAGCCAGTTCCGGGACCACTCCACCATATTCGGCATGCAGTTTAATCTGACTATATAACACCTGTCCTATTAAGCCGACTTCACTGTCATAGAGTGCTAACCCAGTTTCATCACAAGAAGTTTCCAAGCCCAGAACGATCATTAAACTGCCTTTTACCCGTATCTAAATATTGCTAAAGCTATTATAGACTTGTGATATGAGATGTAAATGAGTAAAATACTGCACTTCACTTGTGATCGAAGGCAATTCAGCCTAGATCTTATCCATAACTTAATGAGGATTCTTCATGCCACAAGTTAAATTGAAAGAAGGCGAACCAGTAGACGTAGCTATCCGTCGTTTCAAACGTTCATGCGAAAAAGCAGGTGTTTTAGCTGACGTTCGTAAACGTGAATTCTACGAAAAACCAACTCAAGAACGTAAACGTAAAAAAGCTGCTGCTGTTAAACGTTACCAAAAGAAATTGGCTCGCGAATCAGTTCGTACTACACGCCTTTACTAAGATTAATTTGTGATTGACTGCCTGGACTAAATAAATGACTACTTTAAAAAACCAAATCACTGAAGTTTTGAAAGCAACAATGCGTGCTAAAGAAATGAATAAGTTGACGGTTATTCGTAGTCTGCAGGCAGCAATTAAGCAAATCGAAGTCGATGAGCGCAAAGAGCTTGACGACGCTCAAGTTCTTGCGGTCATTGAAAAGCAAATTAAACAACGTAAAGAATCGGTTAAAGCCTTTGAAGGCGCTGGCCGAGATGATTTAGCTAGTAAGGAACAAGCCGAAATTGAAGTGTTATCTCAATTTCTACCAGAAGCTATGACTGAGGAAGAGCTTGATTCTATCATTGCGCAGACGATTACTGCACAAGAAGCCACTAGCATGAAAGATATGGGTAAGGTGATGAATTCTCTGCGTCCGCTCATAGCCGGGCGCGCCGATCCTGCACAAGTTTCAGCTAAAATTAAAGCTAAACTTAGCTAACCCCACTTCTAAAATCGTTCTTTATCGTTGAACTGCCTTTAAGCAAAGACAGTTCAAATGTTTCATCTAATCTCTTATAAACATTCCCGATTATTTCAGATCACACTGAATATTATATTTTTTCAAAATCAGCATTTCTTTTGATGACATCACTTTATTAATGACGTCTTGCTTGGTCATGTGTCTAAATTGACGATCCAAAGACTCCCTGTTCTGATCTGCCGCCTGATATAACCGATCTACATAATTACCCACTATTCCACAAAACTGTGCTTGCTGCTGTGAAGTAAAGGTGGTTTGCTGTGGATCTAAGCTTGTAAAAAAATTTCTAGTTTGTTGCTTATATTGAGCAGAAATTTGATCCACCGCTGCGACGTATTGCTCAACACTCGCAACCGCTACATTTGATCCTGCACACCCCAACAATATTAAGGAAAATAATATTTTTTTCATAAATTAATACATTTAATCATTAAAACCATAAATTCACCCGCAGATTATCACAAAGTGAGCAAATTCAGCTGGTAAGCGTCCGCTGAATCCCATACCAATTTTTAATTCGATTTAGGTTTCCAGCAGTGTGGCAGTAACTCTTCAATCTGGGTCACTTTATGTGTCGGCAGCCTTTTCAGCACATCACTTAAATAGGCA